>CAZPPD010000211.1:0-8275 GCA_964588185.1 uncultured Alcaligenaceae bacterium
TGATTCGGGGTGAACTGGACCCCCACTGAGTTGGGATCAAAAAGAAGCGAAAGGCCCAAAAAGACCTCAGAATCCGTAAAGGCAACCAGAGTACAAGTGGAGAGGTTTTGCGACCCGCCTGCTCGGTAAATGCGGCCCGAAGGTGTGATAAAGTGACCTTTGCCATTGCTATCCACAAACCATTTTTCTTGCCAACCACCCCAATTTTCCCACAGATTGCCGGTAGATTTGAAACCATAGGTTTCTTGCAAGGACTCCGTTGTCATCTGAGGAGCCACGGAGTTGGGGTCAAAGAGGAGGGAAAGGTCCTGATAAACTTCAGGATCCGTTTGCGCCACGAACGTACTGGTTGAGAGATTCTTTGAACCACCAGCCCGATAAATACGTCCGGAGGGTGTAATGAAGAGTCCTTTCCCGGCAGAGTCCTTGAACCATTTCTCACTCCAGCCACCCCAGTCCTCCCACAGATTTCCCGAGGAATAAAACCCGAAGGTTTCTTGTAGGTCCGCTGGGGATAAATTGGCGGCGACCAAGTCTGCATGGAACAGAAGGGACAAATCTGCATAGACGATTGGATCTACCTTCGCAACCAGGAGACTGGAATTAAGGTTCTGAGATCCATTCGCCCGGAATATTCGCCCAGTGGGAGTGATAAAGTAGCCTTTGCCGGTTGCATCCTTAAACCATTTCTCTTCCCAGCCACCCCAGTTCTTCCACAAGTTGTCGGTGGAGTAAAAACCATATTCCTCTTGAAAGAGTGCCGCGGAAAGTTGAGGGGCAATGGTTGTTGGACTGAACAGCAGAGAGAGATCCGTGTACACAGAAGGATCAACTCTGGCGATTAATGTGTTGTCCGACAGTTCCGGTCCGCCAAAGAGGTAAATGTTCCCGGAAGGGGTGATGAAATAGCCGTTTCCTTCGGCATCCTTGAACCACTTTTCCTCCCAGCCGGAATAGTTAATCCACAAATTTCCGGTGGAGTAGAACCCATACTCTGTTAATTCTTCGGTCGGTGTGGGCGGAACCAAGCCACTTGCAGACCCACCGCCGCCTCCGGAACCATCCGGATTACTGCCCCCCGCTACACCATCCGCTTCAAAGATAAGCCTGCCAATCGTTCCAAAGGCAATATCGGCAAAGTATAGGAAGCCATCCGGACCTGCAGCGATATCCACATAGAAACCTAGTGAATCCGAGGCAACATCCACTTGGTTTAGTGATCCGTCAGGGTTAAAAGAGGCGATTCGAAGGACCTGGTCTCCAATATCGGTGAAGAACAAACTTCCTTGATATTGCGCAGGATATTGGGTGCCGAAATTGAAGTCTCCCATGACAATCGCTCGTGCTCCTGCGGAGTGTGTTCGCGACCACAGAGGGGGAGTGACATCGGGATTGGCAGCATAGTAAGGTTGAGCTTCCGGTAAAGTATCATACCCAAAGGTTGGCAAGCTCTGGCCGTTGCCGCCTTCGAAGAGTGGCCATCCGAAGTTTGCACCAGCTCCGGTATTGATCTCCTCCCAGATTCCCCAACCGACATCGCCGATGTATACTTCGTTATTCTGTTGGTTGACCGCAAGCCGGAAGGGATTTCGCACACCCAACGCATAGACCTTGGACCTATTTGAATCGGGGTCCCCGTCGTAGAATGGATTATCCGGTAACCCCTCACCGGTTATCGGATCAAAGCGAAGGATTTTTCCTGCTAAGCTATCGATTTCCTGAGCACGCAGATTGATTGGATCGACCCGTCCAAAAGAACCACCATCTCCCGAGCTGGCATAGAGCGACCCATCCGGGCCAAACTCCAAGTCGCCGATGGTATGCGATACCTCGTCTGCGGGAATACAGTCGGGTATGAAATCTCCGTTTAGGTCTTCACAGGAATACGGATCATCCAGGTCTGGCGGTTGATTGGGTTCACCAATGTTTTCATAGGTGCTGTTATTGCCGATCAAGATAAATTCGGTTGCCGGATCGGCCGTCGAGAAATTATTTGAGGCATCGGCTGTCACCCGAACAATGCGAGCAACGCGGGCTCCATTGCCATCGGGACCCCCAGAGCCGCTATTGCCGTTCACCTCAGGTGGATCATAGGTGTAGGAAAAGTAAACATACGGATTATTGGTGAAATCGGGATGAACTGCCAACCCCAGCATGCCGCGGTCGTGCCGGAATCCTACCCTGTCCGTCAGGTCGATAAAGGGAGTCGAGGCTACTGAGCCATCCTGGTTGACCAGCCGGACAATCCCTTGTTGTTCGGCAACCAACATGCGGCCATCAGGCAGCCAATCCACGGCAACCGGTTTAAAGAAACCTGTGGCGAGAACTTCGGAGGTGAAGGTTCCGGTAATAGGCGGATTGGCACCTTCCAGCAACGCATTCACCTCGGTCAGGCTGAGAGCTCGATTGTAAATGCGGACATCATCCATGGCACCATCCAGGTACTCATCTCCACCGGGGAAATCAGCACCTAAGACTAACGCTTGATTGTTGGTAGCAAATACCAATGAAGTCTGGACAGTGCGGTCTTGTTGACCATCAATGTAGAAGATCAACTCACTGCCGTCGTAGGTCACGGCAATGTGGTGCCACTTGCCTTCAACCAAGCTCGTATTGGAATCCCAGAATCCCTGACCGGTTCCATTGCCTCCTTGGTTTGCATAGAAGCGCACAACACCCCCGCTGCCTTGTTGCAGGGTGTAAGGACTGTTTGTTATCCCTTTGGTTATAAATCCATCCCAAGTGCCGAAAACATCAACGCGGACCCATGCTGCCAGTGTAATTTCCGTGGTAATATCCAGCGAGGAGGAATCCGGCACCTCAACATAGCTGTTGCTGCCATTGAATTCCAAGGCGTTGCCGAATGCACCGGGTATTCGGTCATTGTCGGAAAGGTTTTGTAACACACCGTCATTGGACCCGGCAGAATCAATAGCTACAGGTCCTGTTTCATCGAATTCATAGTGTGCCTTGGGGGCCAGGTCCGGGTTGTCATCGTCGACAATGGTTATGGTGGTGGTTCGAGGTTCACCCAGGTCCGCTCCTCCGGAGCCAAAAAGAGAAACCCCAAAGGTTTCCAGGCCTTCAATATCAATGTCGTTGATAATCGGAATGGCAAAGGTGGCCAGTGTTTGCCCATCGTCAAAGTTAACGGTACCTGCAGTGGTTCCTACAAAATCCTCACCGTCTACAGCACCACCGTTGATGGTTTGGTATTCCGCAATTGCGGTTCCTTCCGAGCCATCATAGCGAATCAGAGTCACAATCACTTCTCCGTCCTCTTCATTCACAGTAATCTGTGTCTCATCCATACCAATCAACCCGGGGCCTGTAGGTATTGGATCGGCATATTGGAAATAGCCATCACAGTGGAGAAATTCGCTACTCTTAAAACCGGGTTCGCAGCCATCCGGTACGGTGTAGGTTCCTGTGGTTAGGACATCGGGACTTTCACTCTCGTATATCACTCCATCCAAGGTGATACCGTCCACCCGCAGGTTCTTATCCTCACCACTAGTTGTGTCTCCGTCATTCGTGAAGGCAACGCGAAATTGACTTGGGGTGAGTAAAGAGGTGTGAGTGTAGGTAAAGACTTCGAAAACCCCGCCGAAGTAATCTCCACCAATGTTCGTCCAGGTTTGTACGGTAGTTCCATCTATCTGAAGCTCCATCACTTCTTCACCAGTTGCGCCCGCTGCTCGGATAATGACCTCTGAGTTAACTGCCGGCAAATCGTTATCCAGGATCGTTATTGTTGAGGTCAAATCGGAACCTAGAGCTGCACCTTGAACCCCTGTCAATGAAAGCGTGAAGGTTTCGTCGGGCTCATCGGCCGTATCTTCAAGGATGGGGATCGCAATCGTAGTCGAGGTTTCCCCATCGTTAAAGGTAGCAACGCCATTGGTGATTCCTGTATAATCAGTCCCTTCAGTGGCTGTGCCATTGGTGGTCTGGTAGTCTACCGTGGCAGGTCCTATGCTTCCGCCTGTTCGTTGCAAGGTTAGGGTTACCTGACCGGCATCTTCATCAACACTGATTTGGGTTGGAGTCACATCAATAGTTGGAATGTCATTGTCAATGATCGTTACCGTTGTGGATATTTCTGTTCCCAAATCGGCTCCTTGGGAACTCAAGAGAGTAACGGTGAATGTTTCATCGATTTCATCTTCGCTGTCTTCTAAAATTGGGATCGAAATAGTGGCCGAGGTCTGGCCGCCAATGAAGTCAACAGTTCCATTTGTTGTGCCGGTGTAATCCAATCCGTCTTGAGCTGTTCCCTGGGTTGTCTGGTACGTAACGGTGGCTGGTCCATTGCTCCCACCAATGCGGAGGAGAGTCAGGTCCACTTGTCCTCCACCTTCATCAATAGTTGTTTGGGTTAGCTGGAAACCAATGATAGGAACATCATTGTCAAGAATAGTAACGGTGGCTGTATCTGCTATCCCCAGGTTTGCATTATCCGCAGCCAACAAGGAAACAGTGAAATTCTCAAACCCTTCGTCCAGGTCATCCTCAAGGATCGGTATTTCGATTGTCTGAGTGGTTTCGCCATCCGCAAAGGTAGCCAATCCACTGGATACCTCTGTGTAGTCATTGGCAGCGGTTGCTGAGCCATCTATGGTCTGGTAGGTAATAGTAGCTTCACCAACACTTCCGCCCGAGCGGACTAAGGTGAGGACCACTTGTCCTGCACCCTCATCGATATCGACTTGCGTTTCCAAGAAATCAACTACAGGAACATCGTTGTCGGCAATAGTAACGGTGTTCGAGGTGATGGAACCTAGGCCGGCACCTTGTACCCCAACTAAAGAAATCACAAAGGTTTCGTCGATTTCATCTTCGCCGTCTTCAAGAATTGGGACGATGAATGAGGCCGATTCTTCTCCATCCAAGAAAGTCACTATTCCATTAGATGTCCCGGTGTAGTCAGAGCCGGAAGCAGCTGTGATATCTGCTGTTTGGTAAGTAACTGTAGCTTCGCCTAGGGTGCCGCCGATTCGAAGCAAGGATAAGGTCACCTGGCCGGCATCCTCATCCACAACTGCCGAGTCTGCCGCAAAGGAAATTGCCGGTACCGTGCTGTCGATTATGGTTACTGTCGCCGTTAATTCCGCACCTAAATCGGCCCCTTGAGCACTCAATAGCGACACCGAAAAGATTTCGTTTGGCTCATCTTCCGCGTCATTTACAATGGGAATATTTAGGGTGGTTGCTGTTTCGCCATCAAGAAAGGTTGCTGTTCCGCTAATAGTTCCAAGGTAATCCTCTCCGTCGACGGCTGTGCCTGCAGTTGTTTCGTAGGTCACGGTTGCTGTGCCAACGCTGCCGGTCCTGAGAATAGTGAGGGAGACCTGCCCGGCACTTTCATTCACATTAACCTGAGTTTCCGCAAAGGAGACGGTTGGCACATCGTTGTCTTGAATGGTGACAGTGGCTTCAACTGCTGAGCCAAGATCAGCTCCTTGGGGACCGGTTAGCGTAACAGTAAAATCTTCATCAATTTCGTCCAGGATATCTTCAAGAATGGGGATCTCTATCGTTGCCGAGGTTTGACCGTCTGCAAAGTTGATTATTCCTGAGGTAGTAGCTGAATAATCTGCTCCATCCGTAGCTGTTCCATCCGAGGTTTGGTAGTTGACCGTGGCTGCGCCGATACTGCCTCCACTCCTGAGGACGGTGAGTGTAGCATTGCCGGCACTCTCGTCTACATCGAGTGCTGAAGAGGCAAAATTGATTGTAGGAACATCATTATCCAGGATAGTTACCGAGGTTATCAATGAAGTGCCAAGTAGAACTCCTTGGGATTCGACTAACGTCACCGTGAAGTTTTCATCTATCTCATCCACAGTATCTTCAAGAATAGGAATCGAAACGGTGGCAGAGATTTGCCCATCGCTAAAGGGGACAACACCAGAGGAAATCCCTGTGTAATCCAGGCCTTCCTCCGCAGCCCCGTTAGCAGTTTGATAGGTGACCGAACCAGATCCACTGCTGCCTCCTGTCCGGACAAAAGTCAAAATTACTTCCTGAGCACCTTCGGCCACCTCCAAAAATTCAGATTCGACTTCAATGGAACCGGGGTCTGTACCGGGAATAGAGGCATATTGAAAATAGCCCTGACAATGGAGAAACTCACTGCTTTTGAATCCCGGGGCACAACCGTCCGGTTCAGTAAAAGTCCCGGTGCTTAGAACGGTGCTGTCTTCTGTCTCAAAGACGACACTGTCGATGGAGATGTTATCCACACGCAGGTTTTTGTCGGCTCCGGAAGGAGTCAAGCCGTCATTGGTAAAGGCGACGCGAATTTGATCCGCAGTGAGGTTGGTGGTGTGGGTGTAGGTAAAGGCTTCGAAGACTCCTCCAAAGTAATCGCCGCCAACATTATTCCAACCTTGAACGGTTACCCCGTCAATTTGCAGTTCCATTCGTTCCAAGCCCGTTTCCCCGGCAGCAAGGATTGTCACCTGGGATCCATCCGGAGGGGTCAGACTTGCATATTGAAAATAGCCATCACAGTGAAGAAATTCGCTGGATTTAAATCCCGGTGCACAACCGTCGGATTCCCGGTAGGTCCCGGTGCTTAGGACATTCGGACTTTCCGATTCGTAAATCACCCCATCTAAAGTAATCCCATCCACGCGTAGGTTTCTGTCCACCCCGGGAGCTTCGTCATCGTTAGTAAAGGCGATGCGAATTTGATCCGCGGTCAGATCAGTAGGATGAGTGTGTTCGAAGGTTTCGAAAATTCCATTTTCATAATCTCCTCCAATATTGGTCCAGGTCTGCACCGTTTCGCCGTCAATCTGCAATTCCATTGTTTCTTCGCCGGAAAATCCCGCAGCCCGGATCGCAATGGTGGCGTCCAATGCAATTCGTTCTTCCAACGATTCCAAAGTCAACCGAGTAAGAGAAATGGTATTTTTGGCATCTCGATTCTTGCCGGGAAAGATCTTTCGCATTGGGGGTCTACTCCAGGTGTGTTCCCAATCCAGAATTCTCAACAGTTGGAAAACTAGGTATTTTAAGATTTTGGATGGAATTTGGGAGATTAGGCAATTATCTTTATTGGATAATAAAATCAGCCAAAATGTCTACTTATTTATTGGCAGGTTTCATGCCGGAAATATAATTTCACGAACTTTTAACAAGTACCCATTACATTTAAAAAAGTTAATGCTGCTGAGATCCAACAAAAGTTAACCGGATCACTTTTCCCTGAATTTTGTTGTTCCCACAGAGAACAACGGTTTACAGTGTTGTTTCTGCAGGTTTACAAGTTGTAAAGAAATGGAAATCATCGTTTCCCAAACACCAGAGAATCAAATGAAGAAATTTTGTCTTTTGGTAATCGCCTTTTTAATCTCTTGTGGCTCTCTGGCGGCCTTTGAAAAAGACTTCCTGGCCAAAACAGGTGTGCAAGGTGGGCTGGTTGTTCACCTCGGGTGTGGAAAAGGTCACCAGACAGCCGATCTTTGGACAGGAAATCAGTTTTTAGTTCATGGATTAGATTCCGATCCGAGGACTGTCGAAAAAGCAAGGCAGTTCATTGCCGAAAAAGGACTCTACGGCAAAGTTTCCGTGAACCGGCTCACAGGGAAGAACCTCCCTTATGCAGATAATATTGTCAACTTGCTGGTTGTTGAGAACGACAACGGGATTTCCCGAGAAGAAATGTTCCGAGTATTGGTCCCCAATGGAATTCTGTATTTTAAATCAGGAGATAATTGGAAGAAATCAGTTAAACCTTGGCCGAAGCAACGGGATGAATGGACTCATTTTCTCCATGGGCCGGATGGGAACCCGGTAGCAAAAGACTCCTTGGTTGGACCACCACGTTATCTGCAATGGAATGGATCCCCAAAATTTTCTCGGGGCCACGAGCAACAAGCGAGTTTCAGTTCTTGTGTTACTTCGGCAGGACGCATCTTTTATATTGCGGATGAAGCTCCCGCTGCCGATATTCGCATCCCTTCTCAGTGGAAACTGATAGCCCGCGATGCTTTTAACGGAATCGTGTTGTGGAAAAGGGACCTGGGGAAGTGGGTCAGCCAATTCCGCCGCTTTCGTTCCGGTCCGGTGAACTTGCAGTTCCGGGTTGTGGCCGCAGAGGATCGATTATTTACCACTCTGGATTTCCAGGGACCGGTGTCTGTATTGGATGCCGCCTCCGGAAAAACTTTGCGGGTGATTGAGGGATCTGAATACACCAAACAGATTTTGCATTCTGGTGGAAATCTGGACCTGTTGGCGGATGAGTTTGTCGGCTAAATAGATG
>CAZPPD010000212.1:0-8242 GCA_964588185.1 uncultured Alcaligenaceae bacterium
AAAATCGACTTACAGAATATTTTTTTGAATATTCAGGATTAATCCTGAATCGCCAGTTCTCCTTACTGGTTCACGATTAACCAAAATTCCAATAGGATATCAGAACTGGATGGTCGGCCATTTTCAGTGGCACAAATCGGGAAACAGTTCGGAAGCCGCTTTTCACTGTCTTTTTCATCAAGGGTTTCACAACAATGGCAAAAATCCATATTGAACGCATGATGCACCGTAGTAGTATCGCGGTGCTCGGCGAAACAGCCGCAACCTATGCATTAATCAAGCTGATTCCTGCCGGAGGCGGTGGTGGGCGGTCAATGCCCCTCAATATCGCTTTGGTGCTGGATGTCAGCGGTTCCATGTATGAAGAGGACGGAACTGGGATCGGGCGATTGAAACGAGTGCAGGATGCTGCGGTCGACTCACTGCAAAGCCTTCTACCCAACGATACCATTTCGGTTATCGGCTTCGGGCACAACGCGGTGGCCTTGTTGCCTCCCACTCCGGTTTCCCAGAAAGACCAAATCGAAGACGTCATCCGCAAAATCGACATGTACGATGTGGATCCCGGTGGCACGGCGATGGACGAAGGCATGGCCTTGGGCATGGCCGAATTGGCCAAGGTTGCCGGTCCGGGAAAATTGTCCCAATTGGTGGTGCTGACCGATGGTGAAACCTCCGGGGAGCAAAACTGCCGGACGTTGGCCGAACGCTGTGCCAACGAAAAAATCAACGTCTCCCTGATGGGGGTAGGCACGGACTGGAAAGAAGATCTGATCAAAGACCTGGCCAATGTCAGTAACGGCAAGTGGTACTACATCGATGTGAACGCCGCCGAAGAGGCTGCCCGGATCTTTACCAAGGAGTTTCAGGGCTTGGCTGCCGCGGGCTTTACCGATGTGGAAATGCACCTGCGTCCCATGAAGGACATCAAACTGAAACGGACTCGCCAAGTAGCTCCGGAAATTCGCGAATACAAGCTCGAGGAACCCGAAGACCGCCACTTGGTTGCCAAGCTCGGCACGTTGCAAAATGACCAAACCAGTCGTTACATCTTGGACCTGAGCGTTCCCAAGCGGCCCGATGGCAAGTACGTCATTGCGCAAGTGGAGGTCACCTATGATATCGGAACGGGAACTCGGGAATCTACCGGTCCTATTCCGCTGGAAATGACCTACACCGAAGCAGGCCATGGTTTTGTTAATGCCGAAGTGATGAAACATATTGACGACGTTCAACTCAAGGAAATGAGTGATAACCTGCAAAAAGCCCTGTCCGGTGGAGACATGGGGCAAGCGCAAAAGGTCGCCGAGCAAATCGAGAAAAAAGGCGATCTCTTGGGCAAACGGGCGTCCAAGAAAACCATGTTGGCCAAGCAGGTTCTCGAGGAGATGAATGTCGGCGGCCGTGTTTCCAAGAAGACTATGCTTGCTATGGATGATGCCGCCCGGGAGGCTTCCGAAAATTAAACTCTCCTGTCACCTCGGGGGAGGGGTCAAGGGATTGGTCGAACAAGCCGCCAATCCCTTGATCCCAAAACAAAGAGGTGAGTTAGTTGGCTGAGGAATTGTTCCTCCTTACCTTTACTATGGACATACTTACTTTGCGGAGGTCGTAACGCGCTATGATCAAATGTCCTTTCTGTGGATTTGAAAATGAGGATGGAGCTCTTTTCTGTGAACAATGTAAGTCGGATCTTTCCGATGTTCCCGCAACCCCTGGAGCACCTGCCGCGGAAGCACCTCCTGCCGGCGAAGTCATAGATGCCGCTCCGGTCGGTGAAGTCTTGGACGCTGCTCCTGCTGCGGAAATTATGGATGCCGCTCCCGTGCAAGAAGCTCCCATGGGGGAGGTGGTCGATGCCGCTCCGGTTGCTGAAGCGGGCATTGTTGAGGCTGCTCCGGTGGAAGAAGAGCCCCAGGAAGCTGCTCCGGTAGAAGAAGCTGCTCCGGTAGAAGAGGCTCCTCTGGCTGAAGAGCCCCCGGCTGCTCCCGACGCACCCCCGGCCGCGGAAGAAATACCTGCGGCTCCGGCTCCTGAGGCACCTGCTCCCACGGCGGAAGCAGCTCCGGCAGAAGCACCTGCCGCTCCGGGCGGTGAAGGAGATTTCCCGCCGGGAACGGCCGTCAAACTGAAGGTGATTCGCGGGCAAAAAATCAATTTTGAATTTCCCATCTATGAAGGCCATAACTTTATCGGCCGGGCGGATGATCAACCGGTAGACATCGACCTGGAAGATCAAGAGCCACCGGATCGAATTTGGTGTTCCCGCCAGCATGCTCTGGTGACTTGGGAAAACGGCAAACTGATGCTCGAAGATCTGAACAGCTCCAATGGCACCTTTTTGAATCGTGCTCGGGTTTATCCCGGTCAGAAACGCGATTTGAAACGCAGCGATGTGATCCAAATTGGAACCGTTCAACTTCGCGTCGAAGCCTAAGGGGATAAGTTGGTGTGGCGGCCCTTCCGCTTGTCGTGGTCGCCATGCCCTTGGTTTCTTCTTCACAATAAAGACAGTTACCTTATACTTGGAAAATGCATCGGCATCACCTCTTCCAAGGGTAATAAAGTAGCTAAGTAAACAAGGTCCGTTAGAAATAGAGGCATGGGAAACTTGTTCCCATCATTTCCGCCATGATCGTAAGGCAAGGATTGGTCCATGTCGCAAACTTGTAGTAAATGTTCGCATGTCAATCCAAAAAATGCAGTTTATTGCTACTATGACGGCGCTTTGCTTGAGGGTCATGGAGCGGCAGGTGCTCCGGTAAGTCCGGGTGCCATGCCCTTTCCCACCCCTTTTGTTTTTGCTTCCGGCCAGGAATGCAAGAACTTCGACCAGTTGGCAATGGGTTGTATGCAAAACTGGTCCGCTGCGGTGGATATGCTCAAGCAAGGCTATTTCGGCGGATTTTTCGGCGGCCTGGGACGCATGGACCTTGCCGTGGCAGCCAAGGAAGCCGCCGAGTTTCCCAATCCGGACCGTGGTTTAGACCAACTCCTCGCCAAGTTCCCCACCCAGGTTTTAGAACCTCCCAAGTTGAAGGTGGATCCCAAGGAAGTGAACTTGGGAACTCTTAACATGGGAACCAACAAGCAGTTTGAAGTCAAGCTGATCAACCAAGGGATGCGACTTCTCCATGGAACTATTGTTTCCAACAGCAAATGGTTGTTGATTGGGGAAGCGCCGGGGCAGCCGCAAAAACTATTTCAGTTTCATAATGAGTCCAAGATTCCCGTTCAAATCCTCGGCAAACAATTACGGGCCGGGAACAAGCCTCTGGTCGGTGAATTGGGGATTGAATCCAATGGCGGCCAGTCGTCCATCAAAGTCAAACTCCAAGTTCCCGTCAAACCGTTTCAGCAAGGACCTCTTGCCGGCGCCACAACTCCTCGGCAGATTGCCGAAAAAGCCAAAGCCAACCCCAAAGAATCCGCCGCGCTCTTTGCCAACGGCACCGTGGCCAAATGGTTCAAGGAAAATGGTTGGACCTATCCCGTGCAAGGGCCCAATGCAAGCGGTTTGGGAGCGGTTCAACAATTTTTCGAAGCTCTCGGGTTGGCAAAACCTCCGAAAGTAAAAATCGACAAACAATCCTTGATGCTCCAAGGCACCGTAGGCCAGCCGGTGCAGACCACCATCGAAGTTAAGACGGATGAAAAACGGCCTGTCTACGCCTACGCCATCAGCAATGAACCTTGGGTGGATTGCAGCCAGACCAGTTTGAAGGGCCGCTATGCAATCATCAACGTAAAAATTCCCAGTATTCCCGGTCACTTGGGACAAAATCTGAACGCCAAGATTCGCGTCATGGCCAATGGCAATCAGCGGTTTACCTTGCCGCTTTCGGTAGCGGTCAGCGGCACACCGGCACAATTTGCCGCCGCAGCGGCAGCACCGCCCTCTTTCGCGCAGCCCATCATGGCCCAACCGGCTCAAGCGGCTCCCATGCAAGGCGGCGGTTACCAACAGGGATACCCGACTCCTCAACCGATGGCCGCTCCCACGATGGCGACGCCGACCTCCCCCGTCATGGCCGCTCCTCCTCAAGGCGGTCAATTTGGAAACCTTGGTGGACCGCCGATGGGTCAGGGGCCCGGTCAGGTAATGCCCGGAACCTACTCGCGGCAGAAGAAAAACAATCCGGCGTTGATTCATTTGATTCCGGCCGGATTACTTGCCTTGGCCTTGTTGGTAACCCTCATTCGAGATTTGTTTGTCGGCCCGGCATCCAATACTACGTTTGATGACGGCACCGTGGTTGCCAAGGCACCCAAGATAACCATTCGCTATGATTCTCAAAGTTTGTATCGAAAGCAGTTCAAAGATGAATTTGATAGAGGCGAAATAACCAAAGCTCAATTGCAAAGCCGCCTGCAAAACATCGATGGACTGGGCGAATCCATGCAAATGGGTGTGCTGGTCGTAAGCGAAGGAATTCTCGGCAAAAAGCTGACCTACGACAAATACGGCCGCACCAACAGTGCCATGGTGCGCATTGACGGCGACCCCATCGTGTTTGGCGATCAGCTCCAAGGAGAATGGTCCAAAACCCCGCGTTTTATCAATGACTCCAAGGTTGACACGAAAGCCTACTGGTATGTCCCGCAACGAGGGATTGAGATTACCCAAACGGTCGAACGTGAGCCCGGGACCAGTGTCCATCCCAAAGGCGGGACCAACTACCGCTACAAAGACACCTGCCTGATTCGCTACGAAATTAAGAATAAGGATACGCGAAGCCATAAAGTCGGTTTTCGTTTTATGCTGGACACGCTTATCGGCGGCAACGACGGGGTGCCTTTCAATATTCCCGGTGGAGACGAGGAACTGGTCCGCACCCGCATGGAAATCAAGGGAAGTAAAATTCCGGACTTTATTATGGCTCTGGAAAAACCTCGAAAGGAGCTAAGCAAAGCAGGAACTATCTCGCAGGTGAATTTCACCGTCAAGGAAGAATATCAGGTCGAACGTCCGGACCGAATTCAGCTTACCCGGTGGCCGGGACAACCGGATGTAAGCGGGCGGATTCACATCTACGAATGCCCGATGAGCAACATGCGCGAAGATTCCGCCGTGGTAATGTATTGGGAGGATGAAACACTCAAGCCCGGAGAGACTCGGAATATCGGGTTCAGCTATGCCTTGGGGTACGTTACAACCGGGACCGGGTCGCTGGGATTGACCGTGGGCGGCAACTTCGTGGTCAACGGAAAATTGACGGTGATCTGCCACGTCCGCAATCCCGAAGAAGGCCAAGAAGTAACCTTGGACTTGCCCAGCGGACTCGAGTTGATCAGCGGCAATCGCACCAAAGAAGTCTCCATTTCCGAAGGCGGCCGCTCCTCGGTGAGCTGGCAAGTTCGCCCAAGGAGGGCCGGAACCTTTACCATCGAAGCCACTTCCGGTGATGGCAAAGTAGAAAACACCATCACTATTAGTGCCAGCACCATCTTTGATTAGGCCTCGCCGGGGGTCCTTGCCGCAAATTCTTATATTCAGCTTCCTGGCCTCCCCATGTTGCTAAGAGGGACTTTCTCCAAGCAGTGGCGCAGTGTTTTGTCCCCTTTGGAACCGTTTTCTCTATTCTCTAACCTTCGGGCATTCGTTTCCATCGAGGAAAATCATCGCCCGGCTTCCTTCAGAATATCGTCCACATGATCTCGCCAGGAGTTGCCGTAGCCATTGCCGGTTCGGGTTAAAAAAACGTCTTCATGGTGATGCCAAGTCCTCCTGATGACGGTTCTATTTGGGGAATGAATATAGAAGCAAAAAGATTGATTAAGCTCCTCGATTTGGACTCTCCTAAATACCGTGAGTATCGCAAACTGTTTTTCGACATCGTGGCAATGGCTAAACGGGAAGACAATTCTGATTTGTGGTTTAGCTTGATGAAATATCCTGACGATTTGCCGGATTTAACTACGCTACGTCCTCGCGAAAATTCACGACCCGATGGGATTAATCAAAGTTGTCACGCACGACGATTTCGGGGACAGCTTCCGCAAACCTATTGAAAGCCTTTCCGGATGCTGCAAAGACACTTCTGCAACTGGTGCTGGCGGTTAGAAGTAGGAAGCATCATATGCCGGCATTTTTCTGGGCCTCGGAAACATTCATTGTGAATTTTCCGGCGTCCTCGAGGTTGACCAAACGAGTACTTATATTGTGGAATTGTTGGTTCTCCCTGTCCGGGACCACATAGACCTTTGTTTTATCTGCCAAAGAAATACCTTCTGGAAGTTTTACGCAACCGTTCTCAACAATCCCCTCAAATTTCACTTTGGGAAAGAACTCCTGTGAAAACAAAAAAACCCACTGGAGGGAGAGGGTTCCAGTGGGCCGAAGTATCGGAGCCAGGACAAATCACTCAGGATTAATACATGTCGTCATAGTCCGGGGCGCCGCCGCCTTTTTTCTTTTCTTCCTTGGGGATTTCGGCGACGAGGGCGTCACTGGTGAGCAGCAGGGTGGCTACGCTGGAGGCGTTTTCCAGAGCGTTGCGGACCACCTTGGTCGGGTCGATGATGCCTTCTTTAACCAGGTCGCAATATTCGCCCCGGCGAGCGTCGTAGCCGAAGTTTTGCGTTTTGTTTTCCAGGACTTTGCTGGCAACCACGTCGCCTTTTTCGCCGGCATTCTCGATGATTTGGGCAATCGGTGCTTTGCAGGCTTCGACGATGATACGATAGCCGGCCCTTTCGTCCTCGGTCAGTTCGGTGGCGGGTTTTAAACCGGCGGAGGCTCGCAACAGGGCAACTCCACCCCCGGGAAGAATGCCTTCCTGGTTCGCAGCGCGGGTTGCATGCATGGCGTCTTCCACGCGGGCTTTCTTTTCTTTCATTTCGCTCTCGGTTGCAGCACCGACGTTCAGCTTGGCAACGCCGCCGGAAAGCTTGGCGATACGCTCGCTGAGCTTTTCCTTGTCGTAATCGCTGGTAGATTTCTCCAGCTCGCGTTGGATCAGGGAAACCCGGCCGGTGATGTCGGCTTTCTTGCCGGCACCTTCGATGATCGTGGTGTTTTCCTTGTCGATCTTGACTTTCTTACAAGTGCCAAGGTCTTCGATGGAAACGTTCTCCAGTTGCACGCCGAGGTCTTCAAACAAGGCGCGGCCGCCGGTTAGGATAGCGATGTCTTCCAGCATGGCTTTGCGGCGGTCGCCATATCCCGGGGCTTTTACCGCGGCACATTTGAAGGTCTTCCGCAGGTTGTTGATGACCAAGGTGGCCAATGCTTCGCCTTCGACTTCTTCGCAGATAATCAGGATCGGCTTGCCGCTTTGGACGACCTTTTCGAGGATTGGGACCAGGTCCTTGTTGGCGGAGATTTTCTTTTCGTAGATGAGAATGTAAGGATCTTCGAGTTCGCATTCCATCTTTTGCGGGTCGGTTACGAAGTAGGGAGAGAGGTAACCGCGATCAAATTGCATCCCTTCGACGAACTCGGTTTCGGTGTGCAGAGTCTTGCCTTCTTCGACGGTGATGACGCCGTCTTTACCGACTTTGTCCATGGCTTCGGCAATTTTCTGACCAATTTCGCGATCGTTATTGGCAGCAATGGAAGCAACGTTTTCCATGTCTTTTTGCGTCTTGATGGGAATGCTCATCTTTTGGAGCTTTTCCACGATTTCCTCGACGGCTTTATCCATGCCGCGCTTCATCAGCATGGGATTGACGCCGGCGACAACCGACTTCAGTCCTTGGTTGAAGATGGCCTCGGCAAGCACGGTGGCGGTGGTGGTGCCGTCGCCGGCGACGTCGCTGGTTTTGGAGGCGACTTCGCGGACCATTTGGGCGCCCATGTTTTCGTACTTATCTTCCAGCTCGATTTCTTTGGCGACCGTCACGCCGTCTTTGGTGACCGTGGGAGAACCAAAGCTTTTCTGCAAAACCACATTTCGCCCTTTTGGACCAAGCGTAACCTTTACGGCCCTGGCCAACTTGCTAACGCCTTTTCGCAACGCATCGCGGGCTTCTTGTTCAAACGCAATCTGCTTGGCAGTCATATTACCTCCAGTTTCTATTGTTGAATGTTGACTTCAAGGTTCGGGTTAACCCACCAAGGAAAGGCGGGATTAATTTTTGATTTAGTCCACCACCGCTAACACATCGTCTTCGCGCATGAGCAGGTATTCACTATTGGACTCGGTATCTTTGTACTCATCCCCTGCCCAAACGGTGAAAATGATGGTGTCCCCTTCTTTAAGTTGCAAGGGTTTGCGGCTGCCGTCTTTCAACATTTTGC
>CAZPPD010000213.1:0-8223 GCA_964588185.1 uncultured Alcaligenaceae bacterium
AACCAGCTTCAAGGTGCCTCAGGTGTCTAAGATCATTCTAATTTTCTGTGCCCTTGGTTTCCTCTGTGGTGAATTCCAATCCCCCACCAAAGAGACTCCTACCCGGGAAGAAAAAATCAAAAAGGCAATTCTCCAGTTAGGCTCTCGCCGCTTTGCCTTGCGGGAAAGGGCCAAGCTTTATTTGTGGAAAGCCGGCAAAACTGCGGAACCTTACCTGAAAAAGGCCCTTCTCAACAATCAGGATTTGGAAGTCTCCACGCGCATTCGCAGTATATTGGATCGCTTTCGGTTTGGGATTTATCCGGACACTCCCAAACAGATCGTAGACCTTGTCAATCAATATCATTCGGTTCCGTTGGCCCAAAAGAAACTCGTTGTTCAGAAGTTGATGGAACAAAAAAGGCAGGGATATATCGTGGTGCTGCGTTTGGCAGCTCATGAAAGCCAACTGCAGGTTCGCCACGAAGTGTACAACCAAATCGCTAATGAAATGCCAAAAATGGTTTTAGTTTTCCTCGAGCATCAGGATTTGCAAAACCTCGAGGAGCTTTTGCAATACCAACTCTATTCGGAGAACTCGCGAGCCCTTCGCGATTATGTGGCTTTTGTGGTTCTAACGGGAAAATTAGACGGGGCGATTGATTCCAAAAAGGCCAACCTGAAAACCCAATCCGATGCCTTTCAATCTCGGGTCTTAATCCGGTGCTACCGAGCGAAAAGGGACTACCAAAATGCCGGAAAGATTGCCAAAGAACTAGGCGACTTCCATTTGGTAAAAGATCTCCTTTGGGAAGAAGGAAATTGGCAGAAACTACTCCCCCTGGCTCCGTCGACTACGATTACCGATCTCGGCTACCTGGCCTTTTACCAGCGGCGGCTGGGAAAGACAGCGGATCTCGATAAAACCATGCAAAAGATCATTGATTTTTCCAAAGGCAAATCCGCGGATAGCGGCGATGGCTGGTACAGTGCCGAAGCGTTGTTCTTAAATGATCGGCCGGAAGATGCCCTGAAGGTTCTACGGGATACCGGGCGTTTCGATTCTGCCTTTGTCATACTGAAAGCCCAGGGGCAATATGAGGAAGCGCTGTCCCTAGTTGTACGAGCAGGAGAGAGAAATTTCGCCAAGTTGGATCGTCTAAAAGCTCAATCGGCGACTTTGCTGGCGAAGTTAGGGGAGAAGAAACAAGCGGAAAAGATCTTCCGGACACTAACGCAAAATCTCGGCCATTCCAAATCTCCGTTGGATTTTTCTCCGATAATCAAGGAAGAAATCCAAGCCGGATTCAAGGAACTGGCGTTTAAACATGCCGCCCAAATTATCGAGCACAGCAGGATAGAACCTGCCAAGCAAGGGCTGGTCAATAACCTGGTGCGAAATCTTTTTCCGGATCACAAAAATGTTCCGGTTTGGTGGAAAGCGTTGCAATATGCATTTCCAAACGAGGCTCCTTCGGCTTCTCTAAAGCGATTGGACAAGCTACTCACCGGGCCAATCAACAAGCAAATACTTTCGGACCTTCTCAGCCAAATAGAAAAAGCCAATCAAAAGCAAACTCCTTCCCGACGCGAATTGTTATACCAGGCACTGGCGGATTTCTGCCTGGAGAACGGGCACAAGAAATTGGCTGTTGCCTTTATGGAGAAAGAAGTCGCAACAAATAACTCGCCGGCTGCTTTAACCCGAATCGGCAAATATTATTTGAGAACCAAACAGTATGATAAAGCCCAAGAAATTTTTACCCAATGCCTAAATCTTGATCCCAGCGATCCAATAAGCCTTTACTTACACGGAAAATCGTTGGAAAAATCCGGAGACATTCTGCAGAGCCAATCCCTCATGAAGACAGCTCGGATTATTCCCTTGGGAAATGAGCAAAGGCGTTATTACTTTTGGAAAGCCCTGGGGGAGCTTGGCTATGAAAAAGCGGCCCGGCAGGAACGGGAGTTTATCGAACAGGTAGCGGATTTCGATTCCTGGTTCTTGGGCAATATCCATTTGCAAAATGCCAACCAAGCGGTTCGGGACAAGAAATATTTCCTGGCAGCCGACAAGTATGAACGCTTCATGCTTCGTTGCCTGGAAACCAATAGTGGTTTCCAGAAATCGCATGCTTACCTCACGGTCCCGCACCGGGTTCATCACTATCGGGCGTTGGGCTTTCTGCAGCAGGGGCGATTGGACCAAGCGGTCAGCGAAGCTAAACTGGCCATGCGTATTCTGCCAAATTACATCCGGACTTTGTCGCGGGTGGTTCCCGTTCTGGAAAACAAGGGCAGAAAAAAACAAGCTCAAGAATTGTTTGATCCGGCGTTTGCTCATTGGCAGAAGATATGCAAAGCATTTCCCAATTCAGCCTCGGCCCACAACTCGCTGGCTTGGTTGGCAGCAACCTGCCGCCAACATTTGGATATCGCCTTGCGGCATTCGGAGACAGCGGTGAAATTAAAGCCTAATTCTTCCGGATATCTCGATACCTTGGCGGAAATTTATTTTCAGAAAGGAAATCAACAAAAGGCGATCCAATTGATGAGGCAGTGTATAAAACTGTCCCCTGATTATTCTTACTATCGGGGACAGCTGGAACGATTTAAAGCGGGAGATGTGCTTGCTCCGATTGAGCAATGAGAATTGATTAAACTATTTGGCGTCAAATTTGCGGTTAAGCATATCTTCCACAATTTTGGTGTTTTCTTTAGATTTCTCCGTTTTCAATTCTTTTGCAAAACGATCCCGTTCCTCTTTGGTGTATAAGTTATATCCAGCGGAATTTCTGTTTGAATCAAAGCTCGATTGTTGTTCCATAGGATTCTCCAATTCTTATAGCTTTCGCAAATTTTTGTTTCGACAATAGAAAAATATGATACAAGTTTCTTATCGTCAAAACACCTTACCTAACTAAATTATACGCGAAATCGGCAGGCTATTGCCAGTGTTCCTCTCGGCCTTTCTGGGAGAACTGAAAAATGCCGGAACCACTAACCATACTAGCCATTATCGAACGACTTTTCCCCGAGGGAACCAATAAGGGAAGGCCGAAGGATATTTCCAAATTCCCGACCTGGCCACCGGATGCTTTTGCCTTAGCCGCGACGGTTGCCCGTTTGTCTGGATGTTATTCTCGCCCGCGATATACCAAAGTGATCGATGCGTCTTTCTTTTCCGAAAAAAAACTCAAAGACATCCGGAATGCCGCATTAAAGTGGAGAAAAACTTTTTCAGATAAGAAAGGATTTAAACATATCCAGTCTTTATGGGACGTCTTAATATCCACAAAGGACAGTCTCCATGCCAACGATCCAAAATGTGTGGACTGGTGGGATGCCGTCATGGAATTATTGGTAATCGCTGATGAAGCATCCGATGGCATAGGTTTTTTTACAACCTATGACGGATTCTTGGCGAGGTTCACCCGAGATGCTCACTTCGAGATGATTCAACGGAAAAAATGGAATGTTACGAGTGAAAAACTTCCTTATATCCACCACAGCAATTGTATGATGGTGCCGCCCTCGGAGGCCTGTGTGCACCCAAAAAGCCGAACCCCACAGAGCGGTTGCACCTTGCGCTCTTTTTCTCACCATCTAGCCCTCTTGCCACCCATTGGGGATGTTGATAGTTCCTGGTCGCTTGGTTGTGATGGCTCTTTGAAGACCGGAACAGATGACGATCCTCATCAGTTAGAAAGAAAACCTCTGAATATTCTCTTGGTGCCGTTCCCTTATCACTTTGATGGAAAAAACGTAGTTCCCGGAAAAGAGTTTTTTGCTCACCAGAAAGCTTCACCTCGAAATACAAGACAGAGGCAATGGAGATTTTTCGACTTGAATCAGAGTTGGCTGGTGGATGAAAAAGGCAAACCGATCCGGGTTAAGACCCTAGTTGATTATTTAAAGAAACTGATCGAGCAAGCCAAACAGGAAGTCAATAAGGTCGATGGAATAATTTTTCCTGAGCTTTCTTTGAATGATAAGTTGGTCAAAGGAATCGCTAGAAAGTTAGCAGAAGAAACTGAGGTTGAACTTTTCGTCGCCGGGTTTTTGGACCAGCGATCTCCTATCGCAAGGAACATGGTTCACGGCAGCATCATTCAACGAAATCCGGAATCGAAAGAACCTTCAGTCCGCCATATCTGGGAACAATCCAAACATCATCGCTGGATGCTGGAGCGAAATCAAATAGAACGGTACCACCTCGGAGAACGCCTGCATCCGGACTATTGCTGGTGGGAAAATATTAATATCGAACGCCGGGAATGCGGGTTTTGGGTCCTGCGAGGATTCATCAGCTTGGTCACGCTGGTTTGTGAAGATCTCGCTCGAATCGATCCGGTGCAATTCGTAATCAGAGCAATAGGACCTACGTTAGTGATTGCTCTTCTTTTGGATGGTCCCCAATTACCCTTTCGCTGGAGTGCCAGATATTCCACCGTACTGGCAGATGATCCGGGGTGTGCGGTGTTGACATTAACCTCCCTTGGGATGATCCGCCGCCAACACGATTATGAACATGGAAACGAGGAAAAAGAGGATTCTCGAAAGATTGCTTTGTGGAAAGGAGCCGAAGGGAAAACCAGGGAAATCATCTTATTACCGGAACATCATGGAGTGTTATTAACTTTATCTCCTACCTATTCCACAAACTATACTTTGGATGGCAGATCCGACCGGGGAGCAACCATTTCCCTTGAGTTGTCAGAAACACGTCAGATAAAAATAGAAGATACGGATGGCTATGAAGTCCCCTCTTGGGCGACTGCAAAATAGTCTGCAAAAGGATATGGATTGATCAACAAGGATGCTGGAGTTTTCTATTGCCTGTTTCAACCCTTTGGCTGGTTCCAAATTACCGGATCTTAAAATACATTCAGAAACACCTGAGCGACAACCAGGTCCCTCCGTTGGTGTTCACCATTCAGGATTTCGCCGACGAAGTGGTTCGCTCCAATGACCCAATGGCTCAGCCCCTTTCGGGAATTCAACGAACTCTTCTGGTCTATCGAATTGTTTGGCGCTTGCAGCAACAGATAATGCTACCTTATTTCCAGGGCATTATTGTCACCCCCGGTTTTTCGGAGACGCTATTCTCGGCTCTTGCTGAGGTTCGTTCCAAGGATTCTCCCTCTTATCAATTCCCGGAAAACTTTCCCGAAGATCGCTTTCATCCACTCAAAGAAAAAGAATGCCGAATGATTTTTTCGGAATATCAGGGCTTGGTGGAGGAATTGCATCTGTTTGATCCAAGCCGGCGGATTCAGTATGCCGCAGAGTGGATTGAGACAGGACATACGTTGGAACCCTTCAGGGGGATTGATCAGGTGTGGGTTTACGGGTTCAACAATTTTTCAGAGGAGCAAATCCGCTTCCTCCAGTCCTTAGCTGCGATTTTCGATGATCTCAGGGTTACCTCCTCATTGAAACCGGATTCTGTGCGCCAGGAATTGTTTTCACCCCTCCAGAGAACCCACGCCCGATTGGCCCCGTTAAAACCATGCGGGGTACCCGATTGCCTGAAGACTTCTCAGCTCCCTGCAGGATTAACCCACCTCCAACAGCAACTGTTTCGTCCCTACCACCAGATTGCCAAAGGAGTTCAGTCGGATGGAATCGACTTGATCGAAGCTCCCGGAATGGTGGGAGAAACTCGCTTGGTTGCTCGCCGAATCAAGGAATGGTTGCGTGGTGGAACCCAGCCGGACGAGATCCTTGTCGTTCTGCGGGACCTTTCTCCTTATGCCGATCTGATCCAAGAGATCTTTGGGGAATACCACATTCCCGTGGATGTGGAAGGCACCGTCCCATTATCTCGAAGAGGAATCATTTCCACCTTGTTGCGGATCCCTCGGGTTTTGGAAGAGCACTTTTCCTTCCGTCAGGTCTCCGCATTACTTCGCAGTACCTACTTTCGGCCAAGCTGGGAGGAATTCAAAGCAGATCCCCAGGTCGCCTTGCGAAGCGAGTCCTTGTTGCGGACTTTGGGAGAGCCGCGCGGCAAAGAGGCTTTCCTTTCGGCGGCGCGGAGATGGGCCGATAATCCGCAACCGGGTTTGGAGGATGAGCAAGCTGAAGAATCCCGCCGCCAACGGTTGCACTTATTGGCCCAGCGCTGTTGCGGTTTTCTGGAAAAGTTTATGCAATGCTGGGACAATGCCCCCGGTCGAGCCACCTTTGCCAGGCATCTCTCCTGGTTTCGCAAGATTGTCAAAGAATTTGGCATGACCTCCAAATCCGCCCTTAACCCGGAGGACCAGAAAGCCCTCCGCCGCTTTTGGGATGAACTGGACCTTTGGCAATTTTATCAGCAGCGGCTTGGCGACTTTGGGGGCGAGATTAACCGCAGGCAGTTCTTCCATATCCTGGAAACCGTTGCCGGCCAAACCGGAGTTGCCCGGTCTCCCCGTTCTTCGAGTCGCGTTAAGGTATTGTCGGCTCCACTTGCCAGAGGAATGAACTTCCCATTCGTATTTGTCATGGGGCTTGGAGAAGGAAATTTTCCGAACTTGAACTCCGGCAATATTGCCGATGAAATGTTGTTGTTCTACCAGATGATCACTCAGGCAAGCCGCAACCTGGTGCTCAGCTATCCGGCGGTGGATGATCGCGGTCAGGATTTATTACCCTGCTCGTTTTTGGGGAACATCAAAGGTTGTTTTGTTGACGGAGTCATCCAAACAGAACGCCGGAGTATGTTGATCGAGGGATTCGATCGCGATGCGCCCTTGTCACCAGGGGAATACCGGGTGCAAGCCGCTTGCAACTTGGCTCGCGATGGAAAACCTTGGCCTTTGCCGCCGGATCTCTCCTTCCATCTGACGTCCGCTCGGGATCTGGCTGCTCACCGGTTTTCCAGTGCAGACCATACCGTATTTGATGGCTTGTTTTCCGCAGGGCAGCTGAAATCAGAAGTTGCCGGCCTCTTTTCGCCGGAGCGAATTCTCAGTCCGACAACCCTGGAAAATTATGTTGCCTGCCCTTTTCGATTTTTGTTGGGCCATGTCCTCAAGCTGGAACCTTTGGTGGATCCCAAGGAGGAAATCGAAAGTACCGACCGGGGATTAGCCGTCCACCGAGCTTTGAGCCGCCTCCATCAGCGGCTCCGGCAAAATAATATCCTTCAACCAAATTCCCAAGTGACGGATCAGTTGTACTTGGAATTGGAACAGGCAGTCAAGGAATCCAACACTAAGGCTAGTCCGGCAGCCCGAAAGTTGTGGGAGTTGGAAGGCAAACGCTTAAGGCGAGCCGCAGGGCGTTACGCTCACCATTGGGAAGAATTTCTTGGTCCCTGGAAAAAGAGAGGACTGGTACTGCAACCCGAGTACTTTGAAGCCGGGTTTGGTTTACCCGAACCCGACGGGGAAATGAATGCGGACGCCTTGGTGATTGAGGGAGAGGGATTGCAAGTTCGCATCAGTGGACGGATTGACCGGGTGGATGTGGTGGAACTTCCGACGGGGGGCAAAGGATTTTGGGTGATCGACTATAAAACCGGACGCAGCCAACATTACACCCCCAAGGATCTCACGGAGTTTCGTCGATTGCAATTGATGCTATATGCGTTGGCGGTCGAAAAAGTGTTGCTGGCCGAGGAAGGAGCACGGCCCTTGGGATTGGCCTATTGGCTGGTTGCCGATAATGGCCCCAAGGTAGTCTTTCCCGGCTACAAAAAAGAAGACGCTTGGGTAGAAAACCCGAAGGCTTGGAAAAGAATATCAGAGTTGTTGCAGGAGTTTGTGTTGGAATTAACCTCCCGCATTCGGGACGGACAATTTGCCCTGAAACCGCAATCGGACAAATGCAACCTGACTTGCAATTTCTCGCAAGTCTGCCGCATTGGTCAATCGCGCGGGATTGTTAAAAAGAAAAGCTGGTCCCTGGAATTGCCGACCTTGGAAAATTACCAGGCGATGAGGCATTAGTTTGGCAAAGACCTCCCCCACCTCTGACTGAGCCGGAGCCGCTATCGTGAAGTAGGTGACAAATCCCCGGACACGAGAGATGACAAAGGGTGATACCGTAAACCAAAACCCCCGTCTAATAATTAGCAAACGGTTCTCAAGCGGGAAAGCAGCGGTTAGCAAACGGAACTCAAGCGGATGAGCGGCGGTTAGCAAACGTCTCTCAAGAGATAGAGGGGCGGCGGATAGCAAACGGAACTCAAGCGGGAGAGCAGCGGGTAGCAAACGGAACTCAACCTGATGAGCAGCCGTGGACAACCGGGTC
>CAZPPD010000214.1:0-8212 GCA_964588185.1 uncultured Alcaligenaceae bacterium
GACCGTCGACAAACGGTGCGAACGGTAGAAAGAAGAAAAAGCGGGGCGGAGAGAAGAAGAGCCCGGTTGAGCCGGGGAATTTGGAACGCTGAGGGCGCGGAGAACGCGGCTTTAGGGTTTCAAATCAGAGTTCGCACGAAGAAATAGCCGGAGGAAATGCCTTTGGGGCGGGGAAGGTACGGACGGAAAAGATTGATGATTGGCGATTGTTGATTTTGGATGTTGAAGTAAGATATCGATTTCCTTGTTTGGGGGTTTATGGTCGAAGAAACTGCCTTCGAGGCGGGGAAGGTACCTTCGAAGAGGGGTGCCCCAGTGAATATTGGGTTGCCATCTACTAAATGGCCTGAAGCATGCTCGCCTAGATTTTCAATTTCCCACATAGTTCCACCCGTGCAGCCAAATATCCTTAAGAATCCCACAACATTGTGGACATCCCTCAATTTTCACTTCCAAGAAATGGGCTTGACTCAAATTCCTGACAACGGTATGAACCCCCCGCTCTCATAACCTTGACTTGATTGAAAAATTAAATTGAAGCGCTTCAGCTCGTGGTGGTAACTGGAGGGGCAGTTACCCATTTACGAGTTGGTCTATTTGGACTCGAGAGAAACGCCATCTCACTTATTGAGAAGGATTACTTATCTCGTGCTAAGCAAACTCGAAAAGGCTTGGAAGGCAACTACGGTTAATACATTTGCTCATTGCTTAATTTTTCGTTAAGGGGAACAAATCCATCCGGCAAAGGGGCTGGATGGTCGGGGTCAACGGGGGAAAGGAGGCCAGGGTGGCCAGCAACATGTTTCGATGGCGAACAGGTCTAATGACAATGGTTTGGTTGGCAGCCTTGATGGGGCTCGCCGGGGAGGCCTCAGTCAGCTACGGGCAGATGCTACCTTTCCGGACACCTCGGGTGCGGACTGTTCTGCAGGATGCCCGGGAAGCGCACACGCGTGGCGACTATGAGTTGGCCGGCCGCCTCTACCAACGCGTTCAGGTGCAACGCAAGAAGTTGAATGCCACTGAACAAAAAGATCTGGTCAACCTGATCCGGCAAAATAATATTGCCTTACAAGCTCAACGCAAAGGCCGCGAACAGATCAAACAAGCCAATGATGCCCTAAAACGTGGTTTTGTCAGCAAGGCCAATGTCTTGTTCAACACCGCCAGTTCCAATCAGTACCTGTCTCCAATGGATAAGAAGTTGCTTGCTCAACTTAAGGAGCAGATTCGTAGTGGTGAGCTTCCGGCAGGCAACAAGGAGCCTTGGCTTCAAACCAAAAAAGAGAATACAGGTCAAAACTACAAGGACCTGCTCATACAAGCTCGCCAGGCTCTGAAACGAGGCGATCACCAAACAGCGGAATCGTTAGCTCGCCAGGCAGAAAAAGTGAATACAGCCCTATTGCCCTCTTGGGTGCAATGGTGGAATGATTCTCCGGCAAAAGTGTTGCGGGACGTTGCGGCTGCCAAAACCAAGACCTCACCGCCGCCAAAGCAAGTTGCCGAAAATCAGCAGTCTAAGAAACGGACTACCATTGGTCAAAGAATGCGAAACTTACTCCCCTGGAGGAGCAATTCCTCTCCCACCCAGAAGCCTACTACAACAAAACGGAAGAAGATCATCCAGGGAACACCAGGGCGTACAGAAAACAATACCCTCGCTCGGAAATACGTCCAGCAGGGATACCAAGCCTTGCAGCAAAATGATTTGAAAGCTGCAATGAATCACGCACTAAAAGCAAAAGCTCTCAATCCTCAGCTTGCCTCCTGGGAAAGATCTCCGGACCGGTTAATGAAAGATATTCAAGACCGGCAGGCTGCGGTAGTAAAAACCGCCTATCAAAACAATCCCTCTATTCCTAAGGTACCTTCGAAGAAGAGCGACTCTAAAACGGAAAAAGCGCGTCACCTCATCAAGGAAGGATTCCAGGCGCTAAATAATCGGGACTTGCCGAGAGCCCGGGAAATGGCTCTCAAGGCAAAAGCCTTACGGCCCAGCCTTGAATGGTGGGAGGACAATCCGGAAAAACTCCTCAAGGATGTCGATCGAATTTCGAAAGCCTTGAATAAACAAAATGGCAATCCACTTCTGCCGCCCAAGACTCCTGTGGTGAATTCGCAGGATAAGAAGGATGCCAAAGCGCTCCTTCGAAAAGGCAGAGAATTGTTGAGTCAAGGAAAGTTAGATGAGGCGGAAAAAATTGCCAAGCAAGCAGCTCTGGCTCCCAATTCGGGTTTTGGGCTCTTTCAAGATTCCGCCGGAAAACTCCGCAACGACATCGCCAGTGCCCGAAAAAGAAGGAATCGGGACAAGGCGGTGAAAATGCTGGCGCAAGCTCGCGAACTCTTTCAACAAAAGCGTTTCCAGGAAGCAAAAGATCTGACCTATAAGGCAGAAAAGCTGCATGATTTCTCAGGTATATTGGAGTTGGGTGATCGTCCGGACCGGCTTCGCAGCGAGATTGTCGCCGCTGAATTAGCGCAGCGAAAACCAAATATTCCAATGCCTCCAGGTGGAGAGAACTTGGATACTCCTCCGCCCCCACCGCCGGTTGCCAAGAAGCAGACAACTCCAAATGTACCTACGCCTATGCCGACACCTGCTGGAACCAACCGCAACACTCAGCAGTTATTGGCGAAACAAAAGGTGTTGTCGTTGATGGCAGAAGCTCGAGCCCTACAACAACAAAACCGCCTGATCCAAGCCCGGGCCAAAGCAATGGAAGCGAAAAATGCCGCCGTTTATGCTCAAAAGCTAGGCATCTTCTTCACACCAAATGAGGATAGTCCGCATCTAATTCTTCCGGAACTAAATGGCCAGGCCAGCAAACGCGTTCAGGACCTCCTGAACCAAGTGGATAACATTACCAAAAACCAGGCGAATCCCAACCGTTACCAGGTAGCCAACACAATGTTGCAGGAGGCAAAAGATCTGGTTACCGCCTTTGGTTTTCCGACGAGGACCATCAATCAGAAGATGGCCTGGTTGCAGCAACAGGAACAACCAAACAGGGCTGGTCCCAAAGGTATCCCTTTACCGCCCGCTCCTTCCCTGACGAAAAAGAAAAATGCCTTTCCAACCCCGGGCATCAACCGTGACGTCAACATGGGGAAAATGTTGATTCAGAATGCGACACGGGAACTTCGGGCAGGTCAAACAATATTGGCAAGAAAGATCGCGGAAGAAGCCTCGGATCCCAAGTATGGTGTCCAAGACGAGGCGTTTGCACTGCTGCGAATGATTGGAGCTGAGGAGTTCCAGCAGATGGTGTTGTCGGCAACTCGAACTGCTCACTCGGTACGCGACTTCTACATTCAGGGTCAGTTCCAAAAAGCGATGGACCTCGCCCAGTCCATCGACATGAACCTTCTTAATCCCAAGGACCGAGCCGACCTGCGGGAAATTATGACTAGTCCGCAGATGCGTGGCGGGTCCATGTTTGCCGACAAGACCAAGACCACGGATCCGGCTCCTTTTTCACCGGACCTCAATCCAGTTCCGAACACCAAACCCGGCTTTGCAGATCGCTATAAAGCCATGGAAGAAATTCTGTTCATGAAGCTCCGCAAGGAGAGTATTTCCGAGCAAAACCTTGCACGGAATGAATTTCGCGATGGAGACCGGGAAAGTGCAGTACACCGCCTGAAAGCATTGGAGGAACGAATCTCCAACTCCAATCTGGCAGCCGAGAAAATCAATGTCCTGCAGGCACAGGTACGCCGTCGCCTGCAACAGTTTAAAACTCTGATCAACCAGGATAACTTCAAGAAAGAACAGCTTGCTGCCCGGAAAGGAGCTATTCCTCGCGAAGGCTTACGACAAATCAAGAAGCAACAACGCGATACCGAGGTAGCCAACCTAATCAAGCAGTTCCAAGCTCTCTATCGCGAAGGCAAATTCAATGAAGCCCATATGGTCGCCTTGCAAGCAAAGGACATCGATCCCGACAACGTCGCCGTCGATATCTCTCTTCAGATGTCCATGATCAGTAAGAACCTGGAAATTCACCGCAAAAGCAAAAATGAACAGGCGGATTTCCGCATCGGGGCTTTGAATGCCAAGTTCGGCAAGTATGTGGATGCAGGTCCCGGGGAAACTCCGATCACTATCGATCCGCTCATCTCACAACGCTCGAAGAAGAGAGCGAATGGTTTGCGTGGGTATTCCTTCCGGACAATCAGTGCCCGGGAACAGGAAATTGAGCGGAAATTGCTGTCCCCAATCAACCTCAACTTCAAGGATGTACCTTTAGGACAGGCAATTGAGGATCTCAACTACCTTAGCGGCATCAACATTGTTCCCGACACCGCCTCGCTGCAACGTCGCGGCATTAGCCTGGAACAACCGTTGTCGCTCAAAGTAGAAAATATTCCGTTGAAATCTGCCCTGAATATTTTGCTGGACAAAGTCGGCCTTACCCATGTGGTTAAGGATGACGTTCTGCAAATTACAACCCAAGAGGATGCTCGCGGTAAGCTGGTACAGAAAACCTACCCGGTCGGTGACCTGGTAGTGCCGGTGCCCAATAGTTCTGCTCCGCCGATGCTGAACCTTGGTCAGCTCATGGATAAGTATCGCAATCCACCTCAAGGATTCGCTGGACCTCGGCCATACACACCTGGATACACGCTTCCCAATGGACAACCAATCGGTTCTCCGGGCGGTGGTTACAGTCCAGGTGGCGGCCAAGGCTTTGGAGCGAACTACAATGCCCAGAACAATTTCCCTGGCTCTCCAGGTGGAGTTAGTGCTTGGAACAAAGGCACTCCGACAGGCACGATTGAAGATCAGTTAATTGGTCTGGTGACCTCGACTATTGCCCCGGACAGTTGGGCCGAGGTAGGTGGCAAAGGAACTATTCAGTACTTCCCATTAGGTATGGGTCTCGTTGTCAACCAGACACAGGATGTTCAGGAACAAGTTGCAGATCTCCTGGAAGCTTTGCGAAGACTGCAGGACCTCGAAGTAGCCATCGAAATCCGGTTGATTTCCGTATCGGAAACCTTCTTCGAGTTCATCGGTATGGACTTCGATGTCAACTTCACTACCGACCAGGGCCGTTTTGAGCCGCAGCTTGTCGGGCAGTCGTTCCAGCCGTTTGGATTTGTGAACCGTTTCTTGCCGGATGGATTTGTCTCCGGGGTAACTCCCGCAGGCACGTTTACGCCGGACCTAAACATCCCTCTGCGAAGTAGCAGCTTTAATCACATCATTCCGCAGATTGGCGGGTTCCCGGGAACCTTAGGCGCGGATGGTGGATTATCACTAGGTCTTGCCTTCCTAAGCGACATCCAGGTCTTTATGTTCCTGGAGGCTGCTCAGGGAGACCGCCGGGCAAATACCATGCAGGCACCTCGAGTGACGGTCTTTAACGGCCAGCTAGCCACCTTGGCGGTGTTTGATTCTCAGCCGTTTATTACCAATATCTCGCCGGCATTTGCTGGGGACGGGCAGTTATTCTTCATACCGGTCCAGATCCCCATTCCGGTTGGTACCAATATCTTTGTCCAGCCGGTGGTGTCGGCGGACCGCCGATTTGTGCGGATGTCCATCAACACCAACATGCAGAACTTGATCTCGGCGAACAACCCGATCACGGTGCAGGTGCCTTTGATTCCGAGTCTCCTGTTCGGGCCAAACAATAGTGTAGTAGGCGGTGAGCCGGCTCAGTTATTCCAGATTGTCTTGCAACAACCGGTAGTCAGTACCATCAACGTGCAAACAACGGTTGCCGTACCGGATGGGGGAACAGTGCTGCTCGGTGGATTGAAGGCACTTTCGGAAGAACGGAGTGAGTTCGGTCCGCCTATTCTGAGCAAGATACCTTACATTAGCCGCCTCTTCCGCAACGTAGGTTATGGGCGAGCAACAAATAGTTTGATGATGATGGTCACACCACGGATCATAATCAATGAGGAGGAAGAGCTCATCTTCCTGGAACAGCTACCGCCGATTCCAAGGTAAGGAATCGGGAGTGAAGTTTAAGCCACCGGGGTGAAGATCTCGGTGGCTTTTCTGTTTTCCCAGCGGAGGCGGCAAAAATCTGTGCTGAAGATCTCACTGAAAATAAACACCTATTCCAGCAATTCAACCTGCTCCTCTACAGGTAGATTCCAATCCACCCAAGCAGCGAACCCATCTGCAAGGCAGCCGGGATTCACGATCAGCGTTTTAGCAACGCGATCTTTACCTCGGAGCTTGCTTTCTCCGCCAACTACCCACAAATTTGGGTGGTAGCTATCGATAAAGAATGAAGTGATGGAACTGCCCGAAGGACCGCCCAACGCACCGGTGGGAGGAGAAGGTAGCAAGAGGACCCGCAAGGAGGTATCCGAGGTCCATAATCTCCTAAGGTAATACTCGGCCATGGTGCGGTTGCAGGTGTTCCCATTCCCAGCACGATCTTCGACCAGTTGGCCGCCTACTCCCGAGAATGCCATACTTCCTTTTGCAATCAAGTTAGCATGGACTAACTGAACTCCGGGATAATCGATCTCGGCATGCATTCCGATCCGCAGAAAATCGGCAATGGGAATATCTCCAGGGCCCGGAATTATGGCCGTGAAGGTTTCCAGATTTCCAATAGCCTTGAAGAAGTGTTCCAAAAAAATACCATCCTCGTGGTTCAGCTTGGTTTTGGGTTCCCCTTGAGGAGGTGGTAAAACTCCACCGGCAAATAGGATCCCATCGGGTTTCCGTTTCTGAACGATTGACTCCAGCTTCTTCAGGCCTTGTTCCTGGCCGTGAATGCCGGAGCAAGCGACAAAACGCCTCATAATTTGACTCCTATTGGTAAGAGCGAGAAATGGAAAAACCGAAAAATCATAGAACCAGAAAGTTGAAGCAACTCACTCAGCAAAATACCAAATGCACAAAGTTACATGAGAACCGCCATTTGATCGCTCACTCTCCGACTGACTAACGTGAATCAATTCCCCTTGGATTCGTTCTAACCATTGGTTGATGTGGTCTTCCAGCTTTGGTTCTACCAGAGTTTCTCCGTGACCACTTACGAAGGTAAAAACCTTCACCCTTTCTTTCATAGTATCCTCCTTCTTGGTGCAACCGAAAACCAATTTTGCGTCAAATTCGCACACCCGGGGATTGGCTAAAGCTTTGTTAGCCGGCAATTTCCTTTGGGTGGTATCTGAAGGAGACTTTGATGCGTGCTCGGTAGGCAATCACTTTTCCATCCGAGATCTGCATATCTAATTGACTTACCTCAGCAATTCTGAGGTCTTGCAAATGTTTTCCAGCCTCTTCCACAGCGGAACAGGCAGCTTTTTCCCACGACTCAGGACTTGTGCCAACCAATTCAATGATCTTGTAAAAGTGTTCTCCGGTATTCATGATGCAACCTCCTAAAAAAAGACATGTAATGGAGGAAAAATGAGCATTTGATATGCCAAAAGGGCAGAAAATGTTTAGGAGTGGAAGTATGATTTGATGGTTGAGAAACAGGCCAATAGCTTTTATCTTACCTCACTTGAATGCTTGACGGGGACAAGGGGATGTATGCAAGTTTTCCCAGAGTGCGTCGCATTCGCGGCGACCCCTAAACTTTGTTGGATAACGGCTTCACCGTAAAGTAGCTCTCAAAAGTAGAACTGCAACTGAGTTCGAAACAACCAGCCATCATCCCCGGCAACTACATTCAAGGTCCGGTCGGTTAGAGGGGCTCCGTCCAGGTGGGTGGCGTCGAATACGATTTTGAGATTTTCTCCGTGAATGTACCAGGCCACTCCGGCGGCATATTCATCCGCACTTTGGTCCCAAACACCCAAAGTACTGGAATTGCCCATGAGGTGGGACCAGCGGCCCATGATTTCGATTTTTTGAGGGATGAGAAAGTAACTGGCTTGAATCAAAAACCCATGATCGAAGAGGTTGCGGACAAACACCGGCCGGAAGTTGGAAAGGGTTCGAAAATAATATTCGGTTAGTAAGCTTAGGCCTCGATATTTGAAATTTGCATCTAGAGAATATAGTGCGGCATTATAATTTGTTACTCCGGGAGGGAGGATGGCTGCCAGTCGATCGCCGCTATCGATGGTAAAGAAATTGTCAAATTCTCTTGGCCCATTGGCGTCCTGATGGGCAAAGGCAAAACCACTACCCACTCGAATGGCGGGGGAAAGGTGGTAGCTGTAATCCGGTTCTCCATCCGTACCCCACTCACCTACCAAATCGGAGAAAATCCGTCCGGAG
>CAZPPD010000215.1:0-6095 GCA_964588185.1 uncultured Alcaligenaceae bacterium
GTTCGCTCCAAGGAATATTACTACAAGGAAAATCCCAACCGCTGGGCGGCCGAAACGCAAAGTGATTTACTGTGGTTGACGCAGTCGGAGTGGAAGTCGCTAGTACCCAACAAAGCCAAACCGGGGGATTCTTATGAGGTCGCCACTCCCATTCAGCATCGCTTCTTCAGCACGGTCGGCATCGACTATATGGAAGGGAGCGTCAATTCTTTGCCGCCGCGAAAGATGGAAATGACACTCACCGTCAAAGAGGTTACTCCCAAAGCTATTTCCCTCCGACTGGATGGCTACGCTTGGTTGGGGAAAGAGTTTGACGAAAAGATGCGCGGCAAGGCGAATACCCGCGGCTGTGAAATCCGGGTGCTGGGATTTCTTTCCTATAATACTCGCAAAGGAAAGTTCGAACGCTTTGATGTTGTTGGTGCAGGCAAAGCTTGGGGCATGAAAAGACATGACAACCGAGCGATTCGTATTGAAGAATACCCCTGGATGTACGGCATAGCCTGTGAGTTAGTGCAGGGAGATTCTCCAATGGATCTTATTCCGCCTTATAATTTGCTGCACTATGGGTCGGCGGGTCCTTATTTTGGTGAGAAATAGAGACCCCAATCCTAATAACAATCATTTGAGCCTCGGTTGTGCGTGAACCTTGTCCAACCGAGTTTTCTCACAGTTGTTGCCAAATTTTCTTACAATAAAGGGAGTAACTTATTTTCCATTACCAATAATAACTCCGACTTAATAATACCCATCCATGCAACCGCCTTCTTTCGCCAACCACTGGAACACCGGTGCTCTGGAAACAATCTACGAACAATTCAAAGCGGATCCTAACTCTGTGGATAAATCCTGGAGGACTTTTTTCCAGGGATTTGAACTTGGAGCGGGGAAAATGCCTGCCCGGGCGGATGCCGACTGCCATGATCAAGTCGGTATTTTTCGTCTCATCCACGCCTACAGAGATCTAGGCCACTTTATCGCACACTTAGACCCTCTTAGCGATCCCAAGACCACTCATTCTTTGTTGGAGCTATCGGAATTCAATTTGGATGAAAGTGACCTGGATCGGGAATTTGATACCAGCAATATCCCCCACTTGCCGCGGGCGACCTTGCGGAAATTACTTTCCATGTTGCGGAAGACGTATTGCCGGACCATCGGTGTGGAATACATGCACATCCAGGACACCCACATCCGCCAATGGCTGCAGGAACGGATGGAACCGCAACGCAATCAGGCGATGCTTTCCGGAAGACAAAAGATCCGATTGTTGATGGATTTGAATTATGCGGAAATGTTCGAGCGGTTTTTGCACACCAAGTATATCGGCCAGAAACGGTTTTCTCTGGAAGGCGGGGAATCCTTAATCCCCTTATTGGAGACTTTGGTAGAAACGGCAAGCACTCATGGAATTGAGGAAATTGTTATCGGCATGGCCCATCGGGGCCGCCTCAATGTTCTAGCAAATGTTTTGGGAAAGCCCTATCAGGAAATCTTTGCCGAATTCCAGGACAACTTCCTTCCCGAATCTATCGATGGCGATGGCGATGTCAAATACCACCTTGGCTTCTCCGCAGACCGCAAAACTTCTCATGGGGATATTCACCTGACTCTTACCCCCAACCCGAGTCACCTGGAAGCGGTCAATCCAGTCGTGGAAGGCCGGGTCCGCGCCAAGCAATCCCGCAAAAAGGACAGCGAGCGCAGTCAAATCATTCCGCTTCTTATCCATGGCGATGCGGCCTTTGCCGGGCAGGGGTTGGTAGCCGAAACGCTGAATCTATCGCAACTAACCGGCTACAAAACCGGAGGCACCATTCACATTATCGTGAATAACCAGATTGGATTCACCACAGTTCCCAGTGATGGCCGGTCGACCTATTACTGCACCGATGTCGCCAAGATGATTCAGGTTCCCATCTTCCATTTCAACGGCGAAGATCCCGAAGCGGCTTACTTTGTGGCTCAGTTGGCAATGGAATTTCGCCAGACCTTCCACATGGACGTCGTCTTGGACATGTACTGCTACCGCCGCCACGGCCACAATGAGTCGGACGACCCTTCTTACACCCAGCCGTTGATGTATTCGAAAATTAAGGACCGGCCACCGCTCAGTGAGGTTTACACGGAACAACTGGTGGCCCGTGGAGATTTGGCAGTAGATGAGGTCGAAGACCTTAAGGAAGAATTTGAGAGCCTGCTCTCTCAGGCTTTGGAGGAAGTCCGCAGCGATCCGCCCGAAAAGCTCGGCATGAAGGGGTTTAAAAATGTTTGGGAGGGCCTCAGTCCCTACTATGATGATGATCCGATTGACACCACTATTTCCAAGGAAGTTCTCCACCACATTAGTGCCAAGTTGCACGAAATCCCGGAAGATTTCTCGGTAAATCCCAAAATTGCCCGCCAGATGCAAAGACGCCATGAAGATTTTGAGGAGGGACAACCGATCGATTGGGCCTTTGCCGAGGCGTTAGCCTTTGGGTCCCTTTTGTTGGAAGGATTCCCGGTTCGATTGAGCGGCCAAGATTCCCGGCGGGGAACCTTTAGTCAACGCCATTCGGCACTCTATGATGCCGAAACCGGGGAGATTCATTTCCCCCTCAATTCCCTTTCGCACGATCAAGCCAAGTTTAGTGTTTACAATAGTCTCCTATCGGAAGCCGGAGTGTTGGGGTTTGAATTCGGCTATTCCCTGGATTCGCCAAATAACCTCATCATTTGGGAGGCCCAGTTCGGCGATTTTGTGAACGGAGCACAAGTGATCATCGACCAATTCCTGGTGTGTAGCTATTCCAAGTGGCAGCGCGATAGCGGCTTGGTGTTATTTCTGCCCCATGGATACGAAGGGCAAGGACCGGAGCATTCCAGTGCCCGTTTGGAACGCTTTTTGCAACAGTGTGGGGAGGAAAATATCCAGGTTGGCAATTTAACGACCCCGGCTCAATACTTCCATATTCTCCGCCGGCAGATGAAACGGAACTTTCGCAAACCGTTGATTCTCATGACGCCGAAGTCGTTGCTGCGTCACAAGAGAGTAGTTTCTCCCCATGAGGATTTCACCGCAGGTGGGTTTTCGGAGATTCTCGACGACCCGGAGGCCGGTTCGGATAAAGTGGAGCGCGTGTTGCTGTGCAGCGGCAAGGTTTATTACGATCTCCTGGAGGAAAAGGAGAACAAGTCTTCCGAAAAATTGGCAATTATTCGCGTGGAACAATTTTATCCCTTACCACGGCAGATGTTGTTGGAGATCTTGCAAAGGTATTCCGAAGCGAAGCAGTGGATTTGGGTCCAGGAAGAATCTTACAACATGGGAGCCTGGAATTTTATGGAACCGCGCTTGCGGGAATTGGGTTTTGAGTTTCAATATGTGGGCCGAGATATTAGTGCTAGTCCGGCGACCGGGTCGCGGCAAATCCATTTGCGCGAACAAAAAGAACTGGTCCGTGTTGCCCTGTGGGGGAAAGTTCCTCACATGGTCCGGGCAACCCACGTGCTCCCAGAAGAGTCTGTGGTGTCAAGCTCCTAAATTTCATAGGCAATGTTAGCAAAGTAGAAAAATGGCAATTGCAATCAAAGTTCCTTCTGTGGGTGAATCGGTTTCTGAAGGGATTCTTTCTCAGTGGCTGAAGGAAGATGGCGAGTTTGTCGAAGAAAGCGAACCGTTGTTCGAACTGGAAACCGACAAGGCAACTCAGGAAATCCCCGCACCCGCTAGTGGGGTATTGCATATATCTGTTTCCCCGGGAGAATCCGTCGAGATAGGCAGCGAAGTGGGATCCATTGATCCTGATAAGAAGTCGGACAAGAAATCCGACGATGAAAAGCCGGACAAGAAAGCCGACAAGGAGAAGTCCGAAAAAGAAAAAGAAGAAAAAGCAAAAACCAACGAAACTCCCAAGAGCAAGACGAAAGAAGAAAAGGCCGACAAAAAGAAATCCGCTAAATCGAGTTCAAAAACAAAAGAAAGCAAATCAAAGGAGAAAGAACCGCCTCTTTCCCCGTCTTTGCGGCGTCTGGTAAATGAAAAAGGAGTTGATCCTTCGGAAATCACCGGCACCGGCCGTGGCGGCAGGATCACTCGGGAAGATGTAATGAACTACATCAAGGAGGAGAAACCCACCTCGGATGAAGCTCCGCCTCCTATGTTTGAGGACGAAGAGGACGAAGGGGAAAAAGTTGAGCAGGAAGAAACCGAAACCAAAGCCATCGACACCGAAGAAGAAGTACAAGAAGAAGAGGGAGAAACCCGGGAACAAATGAGTTCCTTGCGGCTGCGGATTGCCGAGCGCATGCTTTCTTCCCAGCAAAATACCGCAACGCTGACCACTTTCAATGAAGCCGACATGTCCGCCGTTCTGGCAATGCGGTCCAAATACAAGGAACTATTCCAGGAAAAGCACGATATTGGTCTGGGTTTCATGTCGTTCTTCGTCAAAGCCTGTGTCGAAGCCCTGAAAGCCTTCCCTCGAGTAAACGGCCGCATTGAAGACAATGAAATTGTTACATACCACCATCATCATATTGGCGTGGCGGTCAGCACGGACAGAGGATTAGTTGTTCCGGTCGTAAAAAATGCCGGACGGAAAAGTTTTGCGGGCGTCGAGAAAAACATTGTGGACCTCGCCAATAAAGCGAGGAAAGGCAAAATCAGCTATGAGGACTTGCAAGGTGGAACCTTCACTATCACCAACGGGGGAATATTCGGCTCCTTGTTATCCACTCCCATCCTCAATCCACCTCAGAGCGGCATCCTTGGCATGCATACCATTCAAAAGCGGCCAGTGGTCGTCAATGATGAAATCGTAATCCGGCCCATGATGTATCTTGCTCTATCCTATGACCACCGACTCATCGACGGCCGCGAAGCAGTGCAATTCCTGATCCGAGTAAAAGAATGCATCGAAAACCCCGAACGCATACTGCTGGGGATTTAGGCCCAAGTCCCGAATATACCACTGAGGAGTACAGAGAATCTCTAAAGTTAACCCCGGTACTTAACCTCGCTCACCTCAGTGACCTCTGTGGTTTTAATTTCGTCTAACCCCGTAAGGTTAAGAAAATGCTCCTTCTGTCGAAATTGCCAACTTTCTTCTTCGGGGAAAGGAGGACTGAAGACAAGGTTTCTCGTATCCATACAAAAAAGCTAATACCAAAGATAATTACAACGCAGGAGAAGACAACATGCCGACAAACGCACCTTTAAATCGAAAATTGCGGATGGGTTTAATTGGGGGCGGTCAAGGAGCTTTTATTGGCCGAGTTCATGCCACGGCGGCCATTCTGGACAACTTGGCGGAATTGGTGGCGGGAGCTTTGTCCTCCAATCCGGAAAAAGCCAAGATTTCTGCTCCCGATTACGACATCAAGCCGGAACGGGCTTATGGTTCCGTTCAGGAAATGATTGCCGCCGAATCCAAATTACCCGAGGGTCAACGGGTCGACTTTGTCAGCATCGCCACTCCCAACCATACGCACTTTGAGATTGCCAAGGGATTCGCCGAGGCCGGTTTCAATGTCATGTGCGACAAACCGATGACTTTCGATTTAGCCCAAGCCGAAGAATTGGCAAAGATTGTCCGAAGCAAAGGAATTGTCTTTGGCCTGACTCACAACTATACCGGCTACCCATTAGTCCGGCAGGCACGCGAGATGGTTCTTTCCGGAGAACTGGGCGAGATCAACGCGGTTCGGGCATTTTACATTCAAGGCTGGCTTCGCAAGCAACTGGAGAACGAAGATCATAAGCAAGCCAAGTGGCGGACCGACCCAGCCAAATCGGGAGCGGCGGGATGCTTCGGCGACATCGGCACTCATGCCTACAATCTCACTCGCTTTATCACGGGATTGATCCCCGACAAAGTTGCCGCCAACTTAAAGGTTTTCGCTGAAGGACGCGTCTTGGACGACTACGGCAATGCGGTCATCCAATTCGACAATGGGGCCTTGGGTACGGTGACCGCTTCGCAAATCTCTCACGGCCGTGAAAATGACTTGTGGATTGAGGTTGACGGAACCAAAGGAGCCCTGGAATGGCACCAGGAAGAGCCCAATAAAATGCTTTTCCGGGTCAACGGCGAACCCCACCGCATTTTCAC
>CAZPPD010000215.1:6105-8200 GCA_964588185.1 uncultured Alcaligenaceae bacterium
GGACCCCAACGCTCCCTTTTCCAAGGAAGTCGCCGCCGCTTCTTGTCGAATTCCCGCCGGCCATCCGGAAGGATTCTTCGAAGCGTTTGCCAATATTTACCGCGCCGCCTACCAAGATATGATTGCCCGGGCAGCGGGGCAAAAAGTGGATGATGCCAACAGCCTGTATCCCAATGTTGCCGATGGAGTTGACGGAATGAACTTTATCACCCAATGCGTAGCCAGCTCCAAAGAAGGCGGAGCCTGGTTATCCTTAAAGCACGAACTGTGTCGCACATGATGAAAGCTGGATCCGCCGGAATTCAGCCCATACCAACCTGACGCCATAGAAAAGGACGAAAGGTTCTGCCATGCGTCCTTCTCACCAGCAGTTCGGGTAGGTTTAATCCAAAAAAGGAGTACTTCCTGGAATGAAGCCCGGAACCGATGGTCGAATGCGTGTTATGATAGAAGGCGTCAAGCCGGAGATCGATGGCGGCCGCTATGCCGTCAAGCGGACCATCGGCGAAGAGGTCACCGTTGAAGCCGACATCTTTGCCGATGGTCACGATCTGCTCTCAGCGGTCCTGCTGCACCGCAAAGAGGACGAAGCGGAGTGGCAAGAAACGCCGATGGCCCCTCTCGGCAACGACCGCTGGCGGGGAACATTTCGAGTCCATGAACTGACGCAATACTGCTACACCCTCCAGGGCTGGGTCGACAAATTTCGCACGTGGCAATACGACATGGAAAAACGCGTCCAAGCAGGTCAGGATGTCGGTGTGGATCTGTTGATTGGTGCGGAGCTAATCGAGCAGGCCCAGAAACGAGCAACCGGGGAAGATGTTCAGAAACTTAAAAGTGCTGCCGCAGATCTCAAGCAGGAAGGTCATCTCCAGGAACGCATCTCCAAAGCCTTGGATCCCGATTTGGGCAAGCTGGTTCGCACTTATCCGGACAAATCATTGGCCACCGAATACGGCAAAGTACTCCGGGTCCAAGTAGACCGCGAACGGGCCCGCTACAGCACTTGGTATGAGTTCTTCCCGCGATCTACGGCTTTGGAACCGGGTAAACACGGCACCTTTAAGGATTGCGAGAAACGCATTCCTTATGTAGCGGAAATGGGATTCGACATCATCTACTTGCCTCCCATTCATCCTATCGGCACAACCTATCGCAAAGGCCGGAACAATGCCGTCACCGCCGGTCCTGAGGATCCCGGCAGCCCTTGGGGAATCGGCAACCCGGAAGGTGGCCACAAAGCCATCCACTCCGAACTGGGCACATTAAAGGATTTCAAGAAATTCCAAGACACGGCCAAAGAGTATGGCATTGAAATCGCCTTGGACATTGCATTCCAATGCACTCCCGACCATCCGTATGTGAAAGAGCACCGCGATTGGTTTTATGAACGCCCCGACGGCACCATCCAATATGCGGAGAACCCGCCCAAGAAATATCAGGACATCTACCCCATCTCCTTTGAGACCCAGGATTGGAAGAATCTTTGGGCGGAACTGAAAAGCGTATTTGAGTACTGGATTGAGCAGGGAATCCTGATCTTCCGGGTCGACAATCCCCACACCAAAGCCTTTGGCTTCTGGGAATGGTGCATTGCCGAGATCCGCAAGAATCACCCCGATGTCATTTTCTTGTCGGAAGCCTTTACTCGCCCCCGCCGCATGTACCGGCTGGCCAAGTTGGGCTTCACTCAATCCTACACCTACTTTTCCTGGCGAAACACTAAGTGGGAACTCACTCAATACTTTACGGAGCTAACAAAATCGGAAGTCAAAGAGTATTTCCGCCCCAACTTGTGGCCCAACACGCCGGATATCTTGACCGAATACTTACAGTACGGCGGCCGGCCGGCCTTTATGATTCGCCTGTTGTTGGCTGCGACCTTGGGAGCAAGTTACGGGATTTACGGCCCTCCTTTTGAACTCTGCATTGGTACCCCCCGGGAACGCGGCAGTGAAGAGTATGTGGATTCCGAAAAATATGAGATTAAACATTGGGATTTGAACCATCCCGACAGTCTCAAGGATTTCATCGCCCGGGTATACAAGATCCGCAAGACCAATCTCGACCTGCAAAGCGACCACAGCTTGGA
>CAZPPD010000216.1:0-8177 GCA_964588185.1 uncultured Alcaligenaceae bacterium
TCGGATTCCGGGTTGGAAAATATTATTGATAGGATTATCTTGATTGGCTTTCTCCCGGTAAGGATATGCCCAAGCCAACGTTCGAGAAAGCAAATCAATTCCCAAAACCGTGCCCGCATTGGTGGGGCAAACCAGGATGCCTTCCCCGTAAGCCAGATGAACCGCATGGATGCGGCGGTTGGGGTCAAAGGCAAAGCGCGAGGACTCATCCACCGTTCCGAGCGTTTGCGCGGGTTTGATCACCCTGCCTTTTTCAGGATCAATCGCGAGAAGCCGCAGCCGGCCATTCCGTTGCTCGTTAAGCACGTAAAGTTTGCCGCCAACCGAGAGCGGCGGCCCCAAGAAATGGCTTTCTTCCAGAAGTTCCTGGTCGGCTTTTCTCGGATCGCCAAGGCCCAAGCGCCATTTGATTTTGCCGGTATCCAATTCAAATGCCTGCAGGCTGTTTTGAAACACCCGGGTGCGAACCGCTTGAGACATTGTCGTGCGGTTATTGATCCGAATTCCCTGAATAATATTCGGCGGAACCGGAACGGCTAAATCATCCACGGCATAGACATGTTTGACATCGCTGGAAAGGGAACCGACCAAGGAATTCTCGTAGACCAAACTGATAAAAGCAGCCTGGTTGTGATAGGAATTCAGCCAATTTTCCAGGTCATTCCGCAGGAGCGGGTTGCTGAGGGATACAGCCAAACCACCGTCGAATTCGGTAGACTTCCATTCGATATCCCCCGGATTAATGTCAAACCCTTCGTCCGTGTACTTCTTCAAGCTCACAGCGGTTATTCCGGAGTAGGTCCGGTATATCATTTTGCCGTTTACCGCGATGGGGAAGAACCCGGGCATTACCGGAGTTCCCGAGAAACCGGACCCATTAATCTTTTCCACCGCCTTTTTAATCCAGCCTTTCGCTTCAGCACCATAGGGCGGATATTCGTTGGTGAGGTCGTATTTATCCCGGATCGTGGGGCGTTTCCAAATGACTTCGTTTAAGAAAGGCGGGCTGCCGCTGGCCTGAGCCGAATTGGAATAATTACCACGAATCAAGGTCCAATCATGCGGGCTGGCGGTAAGCTTCGGCCGGGGTGCCCGGTCGAGATAACTCTTGAGAAGGCTGGCACTCACCAGCTTGTCTTTGATTTTAAGTCCGCCATTTCGCTCGATGGAAGGAGACAGTCGTTTCCAAACTTCTTTCATTTTGTCGATGTCGCCAATTCGTTTGTAAGCCAGAGCTGCTTTGAACAAAGTCAAATCGCTGATCTTGGCCTGCTTTGGCGTCAATGCCAACAAGCGTTCAAAGCGGAGGGCAGCACTGAAGAATTCGCCGCGGTCCAGGAAATAGGTTGCCAACAGGTCATTGGCTTCCGGGCCGGCCTTGGTGTGGAAAAAGCGCTGGGCAACGTCAGCAAGTTTTTCCAAGTCTCCGGTTTTTTTGGCTTTGTTTAGCAGATTCCGAGCTTCGGCACCAAAGCGAACTTCATAAACATCCAATCCTTCTCGGGGCATGGAACCTAACAGACGGTTCGCCTCATATTTCACACTGGCCCAACGGGTTACCGGGCGGCCGTTAGGAGTAAATTCTTTGATGCGAACGTAGTAATCTTCTTTATTATCCAGGATTAGCTGCAAAGCCGTAACGGCATCATTCCAGGCTTTGTCTTTAAAACAGGTCTCGGCAATGTTGATGTATTGCCGGTATTCGGAATTCTCCACTAACCGGACCGCACTATATTGGCTTTGCGCATCCCCGCCGGTTCCGGGTTCTCCGGGTTGGCTTACTCGGATGGGCTGAGGGGCTTGCTTGGGAACGTCCGGTTTGACAACTCGAACCTGCCCGTAGGCGGGAAAAAACAGTCCCACTGCGGCTAGGGATAGAACGAAAGTTCCTGCTGAAACTGTGGAGATATGATGTTTCTTTGCCATTGCTTTGGCTTCCCCTCAACTTGATGCCGGTGGGCGGCAAATCCTCTTGTGGAAAAAAGTATTTAACCTGATGATTGTTGCAAACCTGACCGTTGCAAGCAAGAACAATCATTGGTTGGGACAACGACAACTCGTGCACACTACGTTGCCGTCAAGTACAGACCTTGGTAAGACGTCATAAAGAATGACGACGCTACCGCCGGGGATTAACAAGGCTGGGTTTACCGGTAAGGAGTCATCCTCAAATAAAAACCCGGGTGCGGAGATTCTTATAGGAAACCATTATGCGAAAGCCTACCATCATTGGAATTCATGGGTTCAATAACAAGCCAAAGCCGAAGGTGGTCTCCGCTAGCTGGATTAAAGCAATTGAAGAAGGGCTGGAAAAGAATGTCGGGGGAAAAGGGAGTAACTCCTACGATTTCGAGCTGGTCTATTGGGCGGACCTGCGAAACAAGGCACCTCTTGATCCCGAACCCCTTGAACAACGCTTTAAACGCTACCGAAAAAAAGGGCCTTTTCCTACTTATAAGGACGGGTGGCTGGATTTCGTGAAACGCATAGGCAAGCAAACCGGTGGGAATATTTTGGATGGAATCAGCAAGGTTTTTGGCCGGGATGTTGTTTCAGATAAGGCATTCCGGGATTTGGTGTATCCCGATTTGGTCCAATACTATGAAGACGAAGGTTTTCGCACAGAACTTCGGGACCGATTCAAAGAGGCTATCCACCAAGTCGATGGACCCTTAATTGTTATTGGCCATTGTATGGGATCTATCATTGCTTACGACAGCTTATGCACCTCCCTCAAACAAGTGGACGTATTGATTACCATTGGATCTCCCTTGGGGCTTCCTTATGTCCTGCAGCAGATCCTGGAAGAGTTTGGCAAGGCAACCGTTCCGCCCTATGTCAAGAAATGGTATAACTTTGCGGATAAGCGTGACAGAATAGCCCTGGATACTCACCTCCGAGATAACTTCACGGAAAATGAATCCGGGGTGGCCATTTTAGATGACTTGGTAATGAACCTGTTTGAGGGGGATACTCACAAATCCTATGGATACTTGCGGACTCCCGAGCTTTCGCAAGTATTGGCAGAGGAGCTTACCCGAAAGAAATAGAAACTAATCGCAGGATTGCAAAATTCAAAATTTTCAAGAACTTTTGAACCTGTGATCTTACAATAAATTGTACGGTTACTTGGTTAATAAGGAATTTTTTCAGAATTCAAAATCCGGAACGTTTAGGGGAGTTTCGCGTATGGTTGGTTTGGAGAATAAAAGTCGCCTACAAGATATTCGGGATAAAGTAAAAAACGAACAAAGGCTTTCCTTCGAAGATGGGCTTTTCCTGGAAGAACAGGCCGATTTATACACTTTAGGTGAACTTGCCAACCAAGTCCGCGAGCGGAAAAATGGCGATTTCGCCTATTACAATGTCAACACACACCTCAACCCTACCAATGTCTGTGTTTATCGTTGCAATTTTTGCGCGTTTCGAGCGGATTTGAAGAGCCCAAAGGGTTATGTGATGAGTGACGAACAGCTTCTCGATCGGGCCGCGGAGGCGACTCGCCGGGGGGCAACGTAACTTCACATCGTGGGTGGTATACATCACCAACTTCCTTATGAGTGGTACTTGAATGTCGTCAGGATTATCCATAAGAATTATCCCCGGCTCCATTTGAAGGCTTATACCCCAGTGGAATGGGATTGGTTTGCCCGGCTGACCAATCGTCCCACCCGTGATTTATTGGCGGAATTTAAAGAAGCAGGTTTGGGAAGTTTGCCGGGCGGAGGAGCAGAAATCTTCCATCCCGAAGTGCGCGATCAGATTTGTGAGCACAAAGCGGATGCAGATGCTTGGATTCGGATTCATCAAGAAGCGCACCAACTGGGACTGCGGACCAATGCCACTATGCTTTACGGCCACATCGAAAAATCCTACCACCGCATCGATCACTTATGCCGTTTACGGGAGTTGCAGGATAAGACCGGTGGGTTTCAAACCTTTATCCCACTGGCTTTTCACCCCGAGAACACGGGGCTTTCTCACCTGAAAAAGCCCAGCATTCTCATGGATTTGCGGACCATGGCGATCAGCCGGCTTATGCTTGATAATTTCCCTCACATCAAAGCCTATTGGGTCATGTTAGGAATTAAAACCGCCCAAATTGCCTTGTCTTATGGCGCAGATGACATAGACGGGACGGTGGTCCTAGAAATGATCTACAATGACGAGGGGTCCGATTCTGAGCTAGAGATAACGGTCTCGGAGTTGCGTGGATTGATTGAGGAAGCAGGCCGAATTCCAGTTGAGCGAGATACTTTGTACCACATGGTTGTCCGGAAAGGGGCCCAATGGCAAACAGGAACTCCCATTGCAATGGTGGGGACGTAGTGGTGACATTGGTCGGACCGGGAGCCCCGATCTACCTACTACACTGTTTCTGGGAAAAAGATAGGTGCGACCACCAAATTATGCCATGATTTCGCGGATGGGTTCTGCCCCTTCGACGCCAACCAGCTTTTGATCCAATCCGCCGTGGAAGTAGGAAAGGCGGTCCGGATTTAGACCGAGTTGATGTAAAATTGTCGCATGCAGATGTTTGACGTGGAATGGTCTCTCCACGGCAGCACTTCCTAGCTCGTCGGTTGTTCCCACACTTGTGCCGCCTTTAATTCCGCCTCCTGCCAACCACATGGTAAAACCATAACTGTTGTGGTCCCGGCCAGTTCCGCGGGCATATTCGGCAGTCGGTTGCCGGCCAAATTCTCCGCCCCATACCACAAGCGTGCTATCCAATAGGCCGCGCCGTTTCAGATCTGTCAATAGGCCGGCGATAGGTTTGTCCGTTTCTCCGGCATGCAGATTATGGTTGTGTTCCAAGTCTCCGTGGGCATCCCAATTGGCATCATTGTGGTTTCCGCCAGAGTAAATTTGGATGCAGCGAACACCGCGTTCCACCAGACGGCGAGCCAATAAGCATTGCCGGCCAAAGGGTGCACTTTGACGCTGATTCATGCCGTAGAGATTCTTGGTCTCCTCGGTTTCTTGGCTCAGGTCCACTGCCTCCGGTGCGGAAGCCTGCATGCGATACGCTAATTCATAGCTGGAAATACGAGCGGCCAAGGCACTGTTTGCCTCACGGCCAGCCTGGTGCTGCTCATTGTATGTGCGGAGGGTGTCCAACATTCTTCTTTGAGCCGATTGCGTTACACCTTGGGGGCGGCGGAGGTTGAGGATTGGAGCACCCCGGGACCGCATGACCGTGCCCTCGTAATAGGCGGGCATATATCCGCTGGTCCAGTTCCTGGCTCCACTGATCGGCCCACCACGCGGATCAAGCATCACGACGAAACCAGGCAGGTCTTGATTCATAGTGCCCAGACCATAATTGACCCAGGAACCCAGTGCCGGATGACCGCTGAGAATGCGGCCGGAGTTCATCATCAACATTGCCGAACCATGAATGGGAGAGTCCGCCGTCATGGAATGAATAAAGGCAATGTCGTCGACTTTTTGGGCCAAGTGAGGGAACAGATCGCTGACCCATTTCCCGCTCTCTCCATATTGGCTGAATCGCCAGCGGGGCTCTACGATCCGCCCTTGATTGCGGTGACCGCCTCGGCCAAAGGTCCGGACCTCAACGGTTTGGTTGTCCCGGCCATACATGTTTGGCTTGTAGTCGAAGGTGTCAATATGGCTGGGCCCGCCATACATAAACAAGAAGATGACACTGCGGGCTTTCGGCTCAAAATGAGGATCTCGCGGAGCCAGCGGGTTTTGGAAAGGGGTTACTCCATCGGCCCGAACCGTCTGGCCGGCAAAGAAATCATCGCCCAGCAAAGCAGACAAGGCTACGGCTCCAAATCCACAGCCGCTCTCCCACAAGAATTGCCGGCGGGTTCTCCCACAAAAATGACCACGTTGCATGTTAATCCTCTTTATAAAGATCCAAGACGATATTAGTAAGTGACTTAGTCCAAGAAAATAAATTCATTCATATTCAACGCCACTAAACAGAAGAGCCTGCGAGCTTCCGCTTCCGACATCCCTTCCGCTTGAAGATCATTGATCAGGCGGATGCCACGGTCAATTTCCGCATCCGAGGGTTCCCGTTGGCAAGTCCGCCAAAGAATTTCTCGGACCTGGTTTTTGACATTATTTCCGCCAGTCTTGGCCACATACTTGGCAAATATTTCCGCCTGTTCATTAATGAATTCTCCGTTAATCATCCCCAGGGCCTGGGTCGGCTGAGTGGTGGCGAAGCGGACGGGACAAGTAGTAGCCGCATCCGGGGCATCGAATGATTTCAGGATCGGCACTGCCAACGATCGCTTAATGTGAACGTAAATACTTCTCCGCGATCGCTCCTCGGGTGGAGAAACGCGCCAACCTTGTCCGGGCCGCGATTGTCCCGCGAGCACTTCTTTGGGAATCTTTGGAAAGATACTTGGCCCGTACATCTTCTCCAGGTTGATGTTGCCGGAAACAGCCAGAATGGAATCCCGGATTTCCTCCGCTTCCAGACGACGGGGATTGAAACGCCAAAACAAGTCGTTGTCCGCGTCTTTGGCAAGTCCCTCTTTGTTTGCTTTCGACGCCATCCGATAAGTATTGGAAAGCACCAGCAAGCGGTGCATTTTCTTGAAGCGTTGACTTTCGGCAAATTCGCCGGCCAACCAATCCAATAGCTCCGGATGCGTTGGCGGTGTCCCCTGAAAACCAAAATCGCTACTGGACCGCACTAATCCCCGGCCAAAATGAAATTGCCACAAACGGTTGGCAACAACCCGCCAGGTCAAGGGATTCTTGGGCGAGGCAATCCATTCGGCCAACACACGGCGGCGACCGGAAGTTTTCGCTCCCTTGGGGGGCTCGGGAATATCCGGAACAGTATCCGTTAACACCGAAGGAAAGCCCGGTTCCACGCGGTCCCCTTTCGCTTTGGGGTTGCCGCGAACCAGAACAAAGGTTTCCTTGGGATTTGGCCCGGTCTCGGTTACGCACAGGGCTTTTGCCAAAACCGTCGGTCTGTTCTTTTCCAACTGTTCCAGTTGCTTTCGTAAAGCCCGATAGCGATTGAATTCTTCTTGGGAAATCAGCTTGCCCACATTTTTGCGGAGAATGTCAAAGCGGTTGGATTCGAACTTGAAGTCATCAATCTCACCCCCTTGCAGCTTGGGTTCGGCCTTCTTTTCAATGGCCAGTTTTTGTTTTTCCACTTCCGCTACCCGGCGCTTATGCTCCCGGACTTTCGGCTTCCGTTTTTCCAGTTCCTCCGGGATGGAGACCGGCCGCAAGGAAGCCGCTTCTACCGATTTGGCGCTCCGCACACCGTAATGGCGGATGCCGCGAAAGAAAGCCAGAAAACGGTAGTAATCCTTCTGCGGAAAGGGATCAATCTTGTGATCGTGGCAGCGGCCACAATTAATGGTCAGGCCAAGAAAGACCTGACCGGTGGTGGTGATAATATCATCCAATCCATCGTAGTAAGCCAACACCCGGTCTGCCGGTTCATCGTCCCAAGGACCCAAGCGATAATAGCCGGTTGCAATAATGCTATCGGCAGTGACTTTGTCCAACTCATCGCCGGCAAGTTGTTCCTTGATGAATTGCGAATAGGTTTTGTCTTCATTGAAGGACCGAATGACATAATCCCGGTAACGCCAAACGAATGGTTTAGCGCTATCTCTCTCGAAGCTGTTCGTTTCCGCGTAGCGCACCAAATCCAGCCAATGCCGCGCCCACCGTTCACCGTAATGGGGAGAATTCAACAAACGGTCCACCACTTTCTCGTAGGCATTGGGTGATTTGTCTGCCAGGAACGCTTTCACTTCTTGCGGTGTCGGTGGCAAGCCGATCAAGTCAAAAGTAACCCGGCGCAGCAATTCGATTTTTTCTGCCGGCGGTGCGGGCTTTAAATCCCGACTTTCAAGCTTTGCAAGAATAAATGCATCGACAGGATTTCGCACCCATTGTTTGTTTTTGACTTTGGGAACCATGGGCTTTTGCACTGGCCGGAAAGCCCACCAATTCTTGGCTTTTTCGTCCACTTTTGGGGGACCATGGGCAACAATTTTTGCTTCCGAATATGGAACTTGCATGCCAACCCATTTCGTCAAAAGCTTGACCTGGGCTTTTGGTAACTGACCCCGGGGAGGCATTCCTTCAAACGGCATATCATACGTCGGAAAATGCTTTATGCTATGAGTGATGGCAGCGAGGCTACGGCTTTTTTCGGG
>CAZPPD010000217.1:0-8157 GCA_964588185.1 uncultured Alcaligenaceae bacterium
CATTTTGGTACTCGCATGGATTACATCATTTGCAATGCTAAATCCAAATGGAGCCAGCAAATTCGGAACAGCCTGAGCAGTTGGTCCACTTACTACCACCGTTACGGTTCCACCCGAAGGGATCGGAGTTCCAAAGGCATCGGTGATCTGACTTTGAACCATAGCTCCCGATAAATTCCCATCCAGAAACGTCTCGACCGCTGCCTCAATTTCCATTTGGTTGCCGCCGATAGCTGCTACTCGACCGCCTTCCCGGCTGGCAGCGGCGACTTGTTGGCGGGCGACCAGAATCATGCTGAATTCAACCATGGCCAGAATGAGAATTACCGCCACGGGGAGGACGAACAGCAATTCAATGGTCAGAGTCCCGTTTCGATCTGATTGTTTCTTCGGGGATGATTTCGGTTGGATTAACACGGAGCAACCTCACTTGTTGTTAACTTGTAACTGCGGATCAGCAGATTGGGTTTCCTGAGCGGCAAACAAATCTATGCGAAAAGCCCATGGCAAAACGAATATGCATGCCAGGGCCAAAGGTAATGAAAAGCCGATAAGCCGGTCCTTTGGTTTGACATTTAGGCGATTCCTGCCCTTTCCCTTTTTGCCGGTTGGCTGATACTTATGAAATTCAAATCCTTTTCCGGAAAATATCTTTTTGACCAAGCCTAAGAAGGAAATGAGACCAACCAGAACGACCGTCGCTCCCAGTACCCAAAGCACAAGATAGGGGCCAATCCATGCTCCCAGCGCGGCAACCAACTTTACATCGCCGCCGCCGCCGATTCCCAACATCCAAATGGCAAAAAATAAAGCGAAGGCTACTCCGAACCCTGCTATGGAAAATAGCAATCCATCAAAACTCCCGGTGACTACCCCAGCCGGCAGTATCCAGGCGGGAATATCGTGCCATCCCAAAATAATTCCACGAGTAATATTAATGATTAATCCCAGAGCCAAAACCGAGAGCGTGATCCATTTGGGAATCTTGAGAAATCGCAGATCGGTATAGGAAGCAAGGATCAGCAGGACCCACAGGATTGATAAAAAGATCCAACCAAAGACAGGACCGGGAAAAAAAGATTCATACATGGTTTCTTTTTGGTGCTAAGCCAGGTTGATATATAAGTTGCTTTGTTGAACTTATCGGTGAATAGGGTGAGAAACTCTATTTCAACGGAAACCCAAATTTGTTTTTTAGAGTTTGGAAGTGGTCAGAGATATGGCAGATAGAAAGATCATTACGATCAATATAATCGATAGTATTGATTAATGAACCATAAACTATTTTGAAAAACAATATTTTGGATATTGGAATATAAACCGAAAAGATAATTGGAAGGGAAAGAACAGATGGGTTGAGAAAAAAAGGAATGGCTGGGGCCGACTTCAATCCCAGGATCTCAAGAAAGTAAATTTGTTATCTGGATGAAGCAATCCGACCCAGCCACTCAGAGGGTTGTTCTCTCGATCTTGCAGATTGATCGAGAGAACCGCATTCCTACTACCATTAGTCGCAAGGAAAATCTTCGATATCCGAAGGGATTTGGTTGTCGATACAAATGGTTGGATCGAGCAAACCCGGGAAATCGTCGGCTTGCGAACCTTGAACTTCAGCACAGCAGCCCAAGATCCCCATAATGGTGTAGCTTTGGCTCAGAGCCAAGTAAGCGTTGCCGAGTTCGGTCAACTCAGCGGTTACAGCTTGACGGACATTGGTAAGACCAACGATGATACCAATGACCAAGATTGTGGCGACGAACAAGTATTCCGCAGCAATCAATGCACCACAATCATCGTTCCACAGCTTCTGCAGTAGCTTAGACATGAACGAAAACCTCCTCTGATCACAGGCCTATTTTATTTTTCTCCGCCTCACTCCCTAACACGAGCAAGACAACCACTCGCAGAGAAAACCAAATAGGTCTGTTCGACGGGTCCCATTATTCAAAAGCTAGTATCTCATTACAATCACAATTTGAATATACCTCGGTTCTTCGCATCTTTACAGGATGTCAAAGCCCTAGTAATAGCTATAACCCGTAAAACCGGTACTCTAGCCTAATAAACACCACCTCCAAGGTAGTTGTCCTAATCCACAAATTCGTTAAAAGCTGAAATTCGGCATTCTAGATCCCATTTGCAATCCGCTGAAATTGGTTTCAAATTCAACCCTTGAAATCGTTAGAAATGACCGAAACAGAATTGGCTAACAACAATAGTTTCATTAGGAATTATACCGCCGGTTAATAATGGATTAAATCATAAACATTTTGAAACTAAATGCTTATATTTACAATTCCATAATTGCTAGCGAAGAAATGATATTACCAAACGGGTAAATAATAGATTTGGCTTTCTAAGTTGCTGTGAGATTCAATCGTCAGCTGCGCCCAGCACAGCCAAGTCTCACATCAACCCTGAACTCTATTAGTTTTCTCAGCGATATCCTATGCATATTAGTATATAGAGAGGGTACTATAACGAGATAATTCCAGATGATAGAAATCTTCGGAATTGAAAATAGGTATGAATTGAAATCAATTCCACTTCGGGGGGGAAATGTTCAATTCGTCTCCGGCTAGCCATACCAATACGTGTACTATTCATGGCAAACCAATAATAAAACCCTTTCCAGCCATTTTGGCTAAAAAGGGTCAGTCATTTGATCGCGAGGGAAAATCTTGGTCCCGGAGTCGAGTGTACTTATTGGGAAATACATCAATATCAGAAGGAAAACTGGGTGGGACCGGAACCGGTGGAAATAAGTTAGAGGGGGTATCAAAACTCCCGGATCCATCAAAACCACCAAAGGGAGACGAGCTACCATAGATATCGAATCCTTGGCTCAGAGCCAGCAAAGCGTTGCCGAGTTCGGTAAGTTCAACCGTGATTGCTTCTCGGAGATGCGTTAGTCCAACAATGACTCCGATGACTAAGATGGTAACGAGAAACAAATATTCTGCGGTTATTATTGCTCCCGTATCATCATGCCATAGTTTCGAAATAGTAAATTTCATTTCCTCAGATCCTTTCTTGCATTATCACCGCTTTCCTTGGTGATAATGACGAGTAAGTGAGTTTTTTCAAAAGGTGCCGGATTTATACTCTCTTTTTGTATCGGTCCATCCCGGTGGGCACATTAGAAAGGAAAAGCCAGAGGTAGAAAGTCGAATTGTTGCTTCGTGAATAAAAGTTAGAAGCAAGAAACCTGGAACATTAGGGCAGAGACCAACCTGCAGGAATTGCAGAGAGGGTGGCAATCTCAACAATGATTGATCCCTGGCAAAGGGTAGGGCCTGTTTCCAAGGAAAAAATCTTCCAAGCCTAATTCTCAACTCGCTTTAGAACTGAAAACTGAAAACTGAAAACTGAAAACTTTTATCATTTGCCCTTCCCTACCCGGCATCGTAACATCAATACTACGTAATGAAATAACTGTACCCACTCAGGAGCATCATATGAATCGTGGAAATCTCTCCCGTCGTGGTTTTTTGGCCCGCTCATTGGCCGGAATGACCGCTGCCGGTTTGCCGGTATGGTTTGCCAAGGAATCCATCGCTCAGGCACAGGAAGAAGAGGCTCGTGCCAATCGCCGCGTGGGTCCCAATGATCGGATCACCGTGGGAATTATCGGCACCGGTTCGCGTGGGATGCAACTGCTTCGCGCTGCCCGCCGTCACCAGCCATTGCAATTTGTGGCTGCATGCGATGTAGACCGCAACCACCTCAACCGGGGTGCTCAGTTCATTGGCAATGATTGTGCACGATTTTCTGATTATCGCCAATTATTGGCCCGCCGGGATATTGATGCCGTATTCGTGGTGACTCCCGATCATTGGCATACCCTGGTAGCCGCGGCAGCCATGGAAGCCGGCAAGGACGTTTACTGCGAAAAACCTTTGACGCTTACTGTGAATGAAGGAAAACATCTGGTCGAGGTAAGCCGCCGGACGCGAAAAATCTTACAAACTGGTAGCCAACAGCGATCCGAATATAACGGCCGCTTCCGCTTGGCCGCGGAGCTGGTTCGCAATAATCGCATTGGCCGAGTGCAAACCATCGAAACGCGAATTGGCCGCAACCCGGTCGGCGGGCCATTTGAGGTCCGCCCGGTTCCAGAAGGTTTGGACTGGAATGTCTGGCTGGGGCCAACTCCGCAAGTTGACTATGTTCCGCAACGCTGCCATTACACCTTCCGTTGGTGGTACGATTACTCCGGCGGCAAAATGACCGACTGGGGTGCTCACCACAACGACATTGCTCAGTGGGCATTGGGCATGGATGATAGCGGCCCGGTTCTGGTCGAGGTCGAGCAGGCCGAACCGCCGGCGAATGATCCCACCAACCGTTCCTACAACTGCCATCCTCGTTTTCGCGTGAAATATACCTATGCGGATGGACCCAATGGCGGCAACGGGACTATTCTCCGCTGCACCAGCGAAGGGAACAACGGCGTTCACTTTGCCGGCGAGAATGACCAATGGATCTTCGTCAGCCGGGGAACGATCCGTGCCAGCAACCCGGCTCTTCTTCAGCAAGAACTGCCGGCCGATGCTACCCGCCTGGAAAGGTCCAACAATCACATCGGCAACTGGATCGAATGCATCCGCAATCGCCGCCAGCCGATTTGTAACGTGAATGTTGGCCATCGGTCGGTAACCGTTTGCCATATCGGCAATATCGCTATCCGCACGGGCCAACGGCTTCGCTGGAATCCCGAACAACAACAATTCGTGGATAATGCAGAAGCCAACCGTATGCTCAGTCGTCCGTACCGTGCTCCGTGGAGCCTGACCAATAACGGCCGCGGAAACTCCGACAGTTAAAGTCCTGAATTCCCCAAGCCCACTGGTTGGTCCCGGTGGGCTTTCTGTTTTTACTTCGGCATTTTTATGTCCACCTCCTGGAAAGCCTGGAAGGATCTCACGGATGGGCAGCTTTTGGCTCAATGTGAAGTGGATACCTACCGGGCAAGTGGTCCGGGGGGGCAAAAGCGGAATAAAACCAGTTCCGCTATTCGCCTGCGGCATGTGCCCACTGGGCTTAAGGTCATTGCCGAGGAAAGCCGTTCCCAACATGAAAACCGGCAGCGGGCTCTGCGACGATTGCGGGAATCCCTATATTTGAAGCTTAGGGTGGAGATTTCCCCGGACGAACTTTTGGATTCGCAGGCTCAGTTTCGTGTGGATTTTCAAGATTCTCTGGATCGGCAAGGACGCTTAAACCTCGGGAAGAAAGACCCTCGCTTTTGGCCAACAGTAGGAATCGTATTGGATGTGTTTCAAACCTTTGAGGGCCGGTTGGCGGAAACATCAGAGGCAATGAATATATCCACCGGGAATTTGGTGGATTTTTTTCAGATGACTCCTAAAGTTTGGGAACAAGCGAATCAAATACGGACCCAGTTTGGCCACAAACCATTGCGAAATACTTAAGGAATCCCCAAGCCAATTTTTTATTATGCCTGAACCTCATGGATTTAGTTGGATCGAGAAACCTTTGTTGGCCGCGATGGCAGAACCTTTTGACCCGGAAGAATTTGCTTGGCTGCGCGCTCAAGGGATTCAGCTTATCGTCTCCTTGACGGAAACAGCACCTCATAGGAAACTGATCAACGATGCGGGATTGATGCTGGTGCATGAACCGGTTCAGGACATGACTGCCCCTACCCAAGATCAAATCCAGAATCTCCTCTCGGCCATTTACAGCGCCCACGAACATAAAATGGGAGTTGCCATCCATTGCACCGCCGGGCTCGGACGAACGGGAACCGTTATTGCCTGCTATTTCGTAGACAAAGGCTTGGGACCCCGAGAAGCAATCATCAAGGTCCGTGATATGCGACCAGGTTCAGTGGAAACCGAATCCCAGGAAGAGGCCGTTCTGGATTATGCTCGGGGACGCGGAGTAAGCTAACATCTTAATCCGGCATTGAAATTTTTTAACGAACTTCGGGTCAGAACTCCCGCTCAAAGCAAACCCGGCAAGATTTGCCGGTGTTCATTTCTCATGCTAGGTTTGTCCAGAGGAAATTCCATTAAAGGTTATCGTTTATCGGTGGGAAGAGGAAACCAATGTTCCAAGGATTTGACCTTGGCCATTTTCACATAGTGATTGCGGCCATCATCGGATTGGGCTTTGGGGCCTTGGCTTTGGTGCTTGGCCAACACGTTTTTGCTAGAAAAAAAGTTCCATCAAAATTCCCTGCCGCTTCTTCTGCGCAAGATTCTAAACCGAAAAAAGAAAGCCTGCACTCGGAAAAACGGGAGGCGTACCGCCGCAGCGGCCGCTATGTACAAGTTGAAATGTGCCGGGAACTGGGAAAGAATTGTCGGATCAGTCCCGGTTTAGTGTTGGATCGTTCGATGGGAGGAATTCGCATCAGCTTGGAGGAAGATTTCCCCAGCGGCATCAAGATGTACATCCGCGTTGCCAATCAAAAACCTCCGATGCCTTGGCAAGAAATAGAAGTGCGGCACTGTAAACCGGCCGGCAATGAATACGAAATGGGTGCTAAATTTGTGAATACGCTCAGCTATAATTTATTGGTGATGTTTGGTTAGGGATTCGTGGTCAGGCCGCTTTTTTCTTGCTCGCCTTTGCTTCCAAAATCTTTCTTAACAACCCGACGGTAACTTCCGTGGCCCCTTGCTGAGATAGAACGAACTTTTTGGCATTTTTTCCCATTTCTTCTCTCAATTGAGGTTCTCGGCAAAGGAGTTTTAGTTTTTGGTCCAATTCCTCTGGGTTGTTAACTTGGATTGCCCCATCGTGATTCAGTAATTGTTGGGCCGCTTCCCGGAAGTTCCAAACATGGGGACCAAAAAGAACCGCTGCTCCGTAGGCTGCCGGTTCGATTATATTTTGCCCGCCTCGATGCCCATCCAGACTGCCACCCACAAAAGCCAGATCGGCAAGTCCCCAAACGGCTCCCAGTTCTCCAATGGTGTCAAGCAATACTACATTCTCCGGTTGGTTCAACGGACGGGTTAATTGACTTCTGCGAACATGGGGGAGCGCCATTTTTTCCAAGAGCTTTGCTACCTCAGCGAATCGTTCCTTTTGCCGGGGAACCAAAATTAACTTGAGGTGTGGGGTTTCATTCTTCATTCGATGAAAAATGTCCAGAACAATTTTTTCTTCGGGGGCTTGCGTGCTGCCCGCAACCCAAACAAGATCGTCCGGACCGATGCCCAATAGGGTTCGCATTTCTTGCGTTTTCGCATTGGCCCGATCAATTTCCACCCCATCGAATTTAACTGATCCGGTAATCTGCACGGATTTTGGGTAGGCACCGAGATTAACAACACCCTTGGCGTATGGTTCCGTTTGCATTGCCAAAAGGCTGACCTTGCGAAAAAGCCATCGGGTAAGGAAGCGTACTTTTTGAAAGCGGCGAAGACTTTTAGGGCTCATTCGGCCATTGATGACGGCGACGGGGATTTTCTTGTTCCAGGCGATTTGCAGGAAGTTGGGCCACAGTTCACTTTCGGCCAAGACCACCAGGTCCGGGCGGATTTGCCGAAATGCTCGCTTGATAGCCCAGGTAAAATCCAGTGGCCAGTAAAAAGTAATCCAATTGGAGAAATGCTTTTTGGCTTCTTCCAGCCCCGTGTTGGTTGTGGTGGAAATCACTATTTCGAAGTCAGGGTAAGATTTGTGAAAGGCGGCAATCACTTGGCGAAGCAGATGGATTTCTCCCACACTAACCCCGTGAAACCAAACACAGGGGCTGTTCTTCTTTCTCCAAGGAACAAGGCCCAAAAATTTGGCCCCTAACCCGCGCCGGTATTTGCCGGTGGTGATTGCTTTGAACACCAGCCAGGGGGATAGCAATAAATAGGCGAAAAGGTAGAGGAGATTGAGAATGTAAGGCACGGGATTCCATTCCTCATGCAAATGTCAAAGAATTAACCTAAGTGCCAAGCGGGATGTTACAAACCAACCCAGCTCGATAGTTGAAGTATCACATTTGCCCTGGGATAATTTTGTCTGAATCTTTCCCAAGAATTTTAAATATCTCTGTTTTCGCACAACTTCAAAACGCGTTAGCGGCGTCCCTCACTAACGCGTCGAGTGTGATTCTGAGTTTCTAAGCCATGGTTCGCATACAGCAGTTCGTGAAGTTCTTGCCGCTGCGGCTGGATCAAGGTTCGT
>CAZPPD010000218.1:0-8145 GCA_964588185.1 uncultured Alcaligenaceae bacterium
TTCGACTCCCTCTCTGGGTACCTGTAAACAATTGGCCCTATCAAAGATAAACAATCAGCCACAAGCCAATTTGTAGCTGCCCAGAAAAAGAGTTCAGACCAGCGAAAAAGTGTTTTGGATGATTATCCTCCGGTCGTGGTGAAAACCTTTCCTGTGAGTGGAAAAAACGATGTCGATGCAAAAAACCTGAAGCAAATCAGAATCAATTTTTCCGAGAAAATGAAGCCTGGAAGTTTCTCCATCGTTCAGCAATCCGTAAAACTATTCCGAAAATCAATGGCAAGATCGGATTTGACCCCTCCGGTCGAACTTGTTTAGTTCCAGTTCATTTGGAACCTGGCAAAACCTATGTCTTGTGGATCAATAGCTCCACCCATCGTAATTTCAAAGACCAGCAAGGAGATTCTGCAATCCCCTATTTGTTGGTTTTTGCAACCAAACCTTGATTTCTATTTTCCCACCTGGATGCCCAAAGATTTTTTCTTTTGAAATCACTTTCGACATCTTCTTGCCTTGTGCGGATGGCTTGGTCATATTAGGTTTATACCCAATAAATCCAAACACTCCGCGAAGGCTTTTCTCATGCACCCTTTTCAGGAAAACCAATTACATTTAAACCGGCGAAATTTTTTCGGTCGCTCTGCTGCGGGTATTGGTACGGCCGCTTTGGCAAGTCTCCTAAACCCAAACCTTTTTGCAACACCAACCAGGCAGAGAAATGAAAACGGCGGTTTAACGGATCTACCGCATTTGCCGGCCACCGCCAAGCGGGTCATCTACCTGTTTCAATCCGGGGCTCCTTCCCAGATGGATTTGTTTGATTACAAACCCAGGCTCGCCGATTTGCGACAGACCGAATTGCCGGATTCAATTCGCCAAGGGCAACGGCTCACCGCCATGACAGCGACCCAGGAACGTTTTCCCATTGCTCCTTCCATTTTTCCCTTCCACCGCAGAGGAAAATCCGGAGCATGGGTGAGCAATCTAATGCCCCATACCGCTCGAGTGGCGGATAATTTGTGCTTCATCAAATCGATGCACACCGAAGCCATCAATCATGATCCCGCCATTACCTTTTTCCAAACCGGAGCCCAATTGGCCGGACGGCCCAGTATGGGAACTTGGGTTACTTACGGGTTGGGAAGTGAAAACCGAGATCTTCCGGGCTTCGTGGTTTTAATATCCCAAGGAACTGGCCGACCCGGAGGCCAACCCCTTTACGATCGGCTTTGGGGAAGCGGATTTTTGCCATCCTCTTATCAAGGCGTCAAGTTTCGTTCAGTCGGCGACCCAGTTTTGTATTTATCCAATCCGCCCGGGGTAGATGGAGCAACCCGGCGGAGAATGCTGGATGATTTGGCCCGACTGAATCAGTTAAACTTGCAACGCTATGGCGATCCGGAAATAAATACCCGAATCGCTCAGTACGAAATGGCCTACCGTATGCAGATGTCCGTCCCCGATTTAACCGATCTCTCCACCGAACCCAGGCGTATTTTTGATCTCTATGGACCGAATTCCCGCCGTCCGGGAACCTTCGCCGCAAATTGTTTGCTTGCCCGCCGATTGGCGGAGCGTGGAGTTCGCTTTATCCAGCTCTTTCATCGAGGCTGGGATCAACATACCGACCTTCCCGAACAAATTCGCGGCCAATGCCGGGATACCGACCAACCTTCGGCTGCCTTGTTGATTGATCTGAAACAACGCGGGCTGTTGGATGACACCTTGGTGATTTGGGGTGGGGAATTTGGCCGTACGGTTTATTGCCAGGGGACTCTGACCGCAACCAATTACGGCCGCGACCACCATCCTCGCTGTTTCACAGTTTGGTTATCCGGAGGAGGAATTAAACCGGGAATCACTTATGGAGAAACGGATGACTTTTCCTACAACATCACCCAAAACCCGGTCCACGTCCATGATTTACATGCTACCTTGCTCCACTGCCTCGGGGTCGATCACACCCGTCTGACTTTCCAATTCCAGGGACGCCACCATCGTTTGACCGATGTGGCGGGAGAATTAATCCATGGCATTCTGAGGTAAAGAATGCTTTTTTCCTCGCAAGCCGGGATTTAAAAAACCGTAGAAAAAACGGAAATAGTTTTGGACTCCAAAGTAATGGTTGTTAAAATCCAAAAATTAGAACAAACAAAATCTCTTCAATATTCCCAAAACTAATAAATCCACTTACTTGGGTTTATTGAACTTTCCTATTTGGAAAGACTCGCAAATTTACCACGTTTGCACTTGAAGAAATTCTTGGCTCTCTTAGCCCATGAATTCTCGTGCGTTGTTGGTAATGGTTCAGGTAGGAAATGAGAATTCATTCGGGACCCCAAACATAAGTAAATTCTCCTTTTCTGGAATTTTTATCGTTTTTCAACATTCTTTTTTGTATTGGTATTTGGAGCCTCTCAATGAACCCTTTCAACCCTTTTCGCAAGCGTTCTAATAAAAAATCTAAACCCTATAAAGGTAGAATTTCTCGGTTATTCGTGGAGCTTTTAGAAGATCGGCTTGCTCCAGCGGTTGTGGGAGGTCCCGATGATGACAAGGGTCCCGGCAAGCCATTCCCCGACCCGGATCCCAATCCAAACCCTGATAATGGTAATGTCATTGTTGATGTGAATGGCGACCTAATCATTGATGCCGGTCCCGCAGACAACAATCTCAATCTCGAAATTTTGGACGGCCAATTAGTCCTCATCAATAATGTTCCCTTCAATGATCCCGCCATTGGTATTTTGGATGGCATTCGCACTACCCTTACGGTTCGCCCCGATGAGTTTACCGGGGATGTCTTCATTGATGGGGGAGATGGCGACGACAAACTCGATATCGGTACCTTGGGGGATTTTAACCGGAAAATTTTCTTCGATGGGCAAAACAACAATACTCCCAATCCTTTTGGTGACGGCTTGGAATTTAAAGCCGAGGTGGGCGATGTTCACGTTTACCTCAATGGGCCCGGTTCCGGGGAAATCGATTTACACAACGACGGTACCATCGATATTGTCTTTGACGGTTTGGAACCAGTAGTTGTCAACCCAAATCCTCCTGTTGCCCCACTGAACAATCTCATCTTTACGATTACTTCAACCACCATGGACGCCCAACTCCGGGATAACGCCACGGCGGGGATGTCCGAGTTGGCATTTACCAACAATAGTTTTGAAGATGTTCAATTTCCAACGCCTACTAACTCCTTGACCATTAATCTCCAAGGCGGTAACAGCTTGGTGGAGTTGTTGCAGTTAGATTCGAGTTTCAATACTCCCAACATTACTTTCAATGGCCTTGCCGGCGATAGTTTTCGCTCCACCGGAGATTTTCTGCCCAATAACTCCGCCGTCACATTGCAAAACCAGGTTGAATTAGACCTCAATGGAAATCCGTTGACAATTGGATCGATTACCGGCGATGCCGGGACCACGTTGGATCTCACCGGCGGTTCGTTAAACACAGGTGGGAATGATCAGTCCACTGAATTTGCGGGTTTAATCACCGGAAACGGCACACTTGCCAAAGGTGGGACCGGGACTTTTACGATCAGCAACATCACCAATGATTACACCGGCACCACTTCAATTCTCGACGGCAGAGTAGTGGCATCTTTGGACGGGTCAAATTTTGCGTTAAGTACCACCGATGTTGATCTCAACGATGCCGAGTTGGAAATCATTACCGCTGTGCAAGTCTTCCAAAACCAACTCGACGCATTTGCTTTCGATATAAGCAACGGCAGTGATAATGACCCAGGAATAAATGGAAATGGCGATGAAAATTTGGACCGCATCGGCATTGGTGCAGGTATTTTGTTGGATAACCCGGATTCCCACATCCTCATCGATGGAACAGACCGGATCGACTACCGCAATGACAACGATTTCAACAACGGGGACACAGGATTAGAATCCCAGGGATTCAATCAAAATGTTTTAGACGGACTTCCCGGCCTGAATCAAAACGACAACTTTGCCACCATGTTCGTAGGTGAGATTGTCATACCGGATCTCCTGGGCGGCGGAACTCCTTATGACGTGGAAATTGGCACCAACCGGGCAGACGATCCCGTTCAAGTTTATTTGGACTTGAACCAAGATCAAATCTTCCAAGCTCCCAATAACGATGCCGAAGGAGAAACACCCGGAATTAACGAGCGCGTCCTAAGCCGGGATTGTTGCGGCGACGATTTCAACACTATTACCATTGCCCCGGGAACCTATCGCTACATGGCTGTTCAATTGGAACGGGGCGGTGGTTCCGAAATTGAACCCACCATTGACTTGACCCCGGATGCTTTCGGACGCCGAACCGTTCGAGCTCTAGACCCGGATCGTCCCGGTTTGTTCCAACGGCGAATTATTCCGCCAAGTGGCGACCTCCTCAACGATTTCACTGTTACCGGCAATTCCACAGTTATTTTGACAGATGGGCCCGAGGTCTCTTTCTCCGACTTGGACATGAACGCCAGTGCTGTGTTGAATGTGGACTCCAATGTCAATGCAAACCTGGAGTTTCGCGGCGATGGCAGCGGAGTAAACATCTTTGGAGTCGGTGACGACGTCCGAGGAACTCTTGCCGGAATACCCGACTCCGAAGTAAACACCCTCAACGGATCCAAACTTACCCTCAACAACATCCAAAACACAAATGCCGACATCGTTGTCAACAATGTCGGCAACGGTACCGTGGTCCTTCCTACAGCCAACAACTTAAACAACGCCTCTTGGTTTGTTGGCGGAGGTACCTTTCAATTGCAAAACGGTGAGGCATTAGGCAGCCCTGTCGGTACCAATCCGGTTGTCGATGATGGCCGCTTGCTGCTTTCCGATGCGGACCTAACCGGCAATGAGGTCATTCTCCGTGGTGGATCGTTGGAAAGCACCGGCAACAGCAGCGTCAATGGAGTGAACCTGGAAGTCGATTCGGTAATCGAGGCCATCACTGGTACTTTAACCATCAACGGGACCATCGAGTTAACGGATAACGATCCGGTTAATGCCGGGACTATTTTCCAAGACGCTGTTCCGTCAACAACAAGCTATGAAGTCACTTTTGTCGGCAATGGCAACATTAATGCGGCAGGGAACATCGTTGGCAGTGGTGCCTTTGCTACTCCAGGCAGCGTAACAAAAGAAGGAATCGGAACAACTACTCTCTCCGCAAATAACAATTACGTTGGGCCTACTACCATCAATAATGGAGTTTTGGCACTAAGTGGGAACGGCACCTTAGGAACTGCCGGAACCGGGACTACGGTAAATAACGGTGGAACGCTTTTGTTAAATGGTTTGGCGGGGCAGGTTGACCTGGCGAATGAGTCGGTAACCATCAACGGCTCTGGGTTTAATGGCCAAGGTGCTCTCAACAGCTTGGGTTTGGATGCAGTCACCCAATTTGGCTACCACATTGGTGGTGATTCGCAATTGGATCTGGATGGCAATGGTGGATTGATGGGCGGTGGGAGCCCCGCCAACGGACCAAACTTCTTTGGTGCCGCAGCTCTAACGGATGGTCCTGGTGGAAGAGGACTTGATTTTAACAATGACGGCGATTTCACCGCAACCGGAGCCATTGGCCAAAACGACCAATACAGTAATTTGTTCTTGGGGATCATAGAAGTAACTCCGGCAAACGCCGGCCTTTGGCGCTTTGACGTAGAAGCGGACGATGACCGAACAGGAATGTGGCTCGACCTGAACGGAAACGGTATTTTTGAATCCTCAACACCCGGGCTCGGTTCCAATCGTGGCGAACAACTCGCTTGGGAGGATGGCGGCGAAAAGCAAGTAAACCTTACTCCTGGCCTTTACCTCTTTGCTGCTACCCACCGGGAAGGCGGAGGTGGTTCGCAAATTCATGTCGATATTCAAAGTCCCACGATGAGCAGTAAGCGGGCAATTCGGCCAACAGATCCCGAACAAGATTTTTGGTTGCCCGGTGACCCGAACCTGGTCCGCGATGTAATTCTGGGCAGCCCTGCCCGCATTAGCTCCAGTTCCGGTGTCCTGGAACTTGTCCAAGGCATTTCTGTTTCCTCTGACCTGGAATTCGGCGGTGGTGGGACGGTTGAAGTTTCCGGGGTTATGACCAACACCGAAGAAATTACCAAAATTGAAAACGGAACATTGCGACTTACCAACGGTCTTAATGATTTTTCCGGGAACTTAATCGCTCAAGCTGGAACGGTAAGCGTCACTGAAGATGGTGCACTAGGACTTACGTCGGGGACTACAACAGTTAACGGCACACTGCAATTTGACGGTACCTTTGACTATACAACGCTGGAAGAAATCTCTCTTGTTGGAACCATAAGTAATACAGGCGATACCTTACTAGAGGCACCAGTTACCTTGACTGGTGATGGAACCTTGGCGTCTGCATCTGGTACTCTTACTTTGTTTGATGCCATCGACGGCATTCTTCAATCAGACCCTCTTTCCAATTTAATTTTCGATGGATCAGGTGATGTTGTCCTCAAGAGTGACTTTGGCAACGCCAATACTCCGCAAGAACAAGTAGGGATTGGTCACTATGGTTATCACATAGGTGGCGATGACCAGTTGAATCTGCACAATAATGGCGGCCTCATGGGTAATGGCGAACCTACCAATGGGCCTAATTTCTTTGGGTTATCCGTGTTGACCGATGGTCCCGGGGGCAGAGGTCTTGACTTCAATGATGATGGCGACTTTATTGCTACCGGATCAATTGGCCAAAATGACCAGTACAGCAACCTATTCTTGACAACCCTTAGGGTAAGCCCGGCCGATGTTGGTACATGGACTTTTGATAACCAAGCAGATGATGACCGGATAGGTTTATGGGTTGATCTCAACCAAAATGGGATTTTCGAATCCGATGGAACTCTGAATAGTGACCGCGGCGAACAAATTACTTGGGAGGACGGAACGCAACGAAATGTCATCTTTCCAGCAGCAGGTGATTATTTAGTCGCCTTTACCCACCGTGAAGGTGGCGGCGGTTCGCAAATTGATTTTGACGTACAATCTCCCACTATGACTGCTGAACGAACCGTTCAGCCGACCACTGACCCCGAGCAAGCAGGCTATTGGAACTTTATTGTTGTTCCAAATAATAACGTCATTAAACGAGGTTCCGGTACCGCAACAATTTTTGGTGACAACTCCTACAACGGCGACACCAGAGTAGAATTTGGAACTCTCATAGCAGCTCATGACAATGCATTGGGGCTAAACGCTTCCACTCCTGAGGTCGGCGGCAGCACCCTTGTTTTCGAAGGTGCTACTTTGGGGATCATGGAACACACCATGCCCGGGCCCTTTTCTCCAGTAACTATAGATGAGGATGTCACGCTAGTAGGTGAAGGGGACGAGGGCAATAGTCGCTCGGCGGCTTTGGTAAATATCTTTGGTAACAACACCTTGAACGGAGATGTGCAAAATCTCCAGACGCAAATTCCTCAATCCATCCTTTCCATAGGATCCGATGCAGATGAACTTACCGTCTACGGTGATATCACTGGTGGGGGTTATGGCTCAATCGTCTTCGGCGGTGCTGGTAAGACTGTAATAAATGGAGTGGTCTCCAATGAAGGGGGAACCCCGTTACCAATTGGTTTGGACCACTTTGGCCTCCACATCAATAATGACGGACTCGCATTAGACCTCAATAACAATGGCGGCATGTTGGGCGGTGGTGATCCCTCCAGCTTCCAGAATATCGAAGGCCATGGGCAACTCCTCGACGGTCCCGGGAATCGCGGGTTGGATTTCAATAACGATGGCGATTTTAATTCCGTTAGCGCTTCGATTGAAGATGATCCCAGTGGAGATGGATTTGTTATCGACCAAAATGACAACTATAGCAATCTCTTTGTCGGCACCCTCCACGTAAACGATGTCAATGACGGAAATTGGACGTTTGAATTTGTTTCCATTGACGACAATACCGGTTTCTGGATTGATCTGGACCAAGATATGGTCTTTGAGTCCGATGGGACCTTGAATGACAACCGCAATGAGCAGATCACTTGGGATGATGGAACTCCTCGGACTGTGACTTTGTCTCCCGGTGACTACATGGTCGCCTTTACCCACCGCGAAGGTGGCGGCGGTTCGCAAATCCATATGCAATTTCAGGCCCCTTCCATGCTTG
>CAZPPD010000219.1:0-8133 GCA_964588185.1 uncultured Alcaligenaceae bacterium
TGTAAAGAAATATATATGTTGGCAAATTTGTAAGGAGATTCAATCACCAAATAGTTACTTAAAACATTAGACAATCAAAAACAAGCTTTGTTCCAGTTTTATTTGATTTACGAAGATTTATTCCCGATTCCACAAGAATCCTGAGATTTTATTTGGAAAAATAAATAAGGAAGGGTTGAGATGTTTAGAATTAAGAAGATTTGATGAATGATTTGGCCTGGGTTAAATGTCCATGGGACCCTTGACCCAGGCTTGATTCGATGACGTGTGGAAAATTGATTTATGTTATTCCTTATTTCCTATCAACTCATCGATCGAATAATACGATGGAGCTGTAGAATCACTCGGTAGAACCCGTACCGGATCATCGGGCTGAAATTCAACAATTCCACCCTCCGGCACGTATTGTTGTTCCGCTGGCTGATCATATTGCTGGTAGGAATTTGAAATATCTTGGTAAGTTGGGACCGCTCCCGGTTCGGGTGCATATTCTGTTTCAGGCGTTACTGGAACTCCTTTGGGTTCCGGAACATATTCCGTTCCCGGCGGTACCGTCACCACCCCCGGCTCGGGGACATATTCCTTTTGGGGTGATGGTACGGTCACAACTTCCTGATATTCCACCGGGCGAATCCCTGATTCCACAGTCGGGCTGTAAGGCGAATTCAGTTCTTGTTGGTAAACCGGTTCCTGCACCGTCTCCTGGATTGGGACGTATTCTTCCTGGATCACCATTTCCGGGGTACCAGTCGCCTGCACGGGAGCATTCTCATACTGAACCGTAACCTCAGGCGGTAAGGGCTCCAGATCCTTGCGGCCGTTCATCTCAAGTTTGACCAACGCTCCTCGAGCAATGGGCAGATTCGGATTCAATGCTAGGGCTTTATGATAAGCTTGGCGGGCTCCCTCGCGGTTCCCTTGAGCAGTCATAATGAAACCCAGGTTGCTATAAGCTTGAGCGGGCTTTACGGCCTGTTGAAAGGCTTGAAGACTTTCGTCATAGCGTTTCTGCTGACCCAAAACCATTCCCAAGTTAACCCAGGCTCGCTTATTCTCCGGTTTGATCTTCAGAGAATGGCGTAATTTTTCTTCGGAACGAACCAGATCACCCCGCATGTAATAGCTATAGCCAAGGTCATTCAAGAGGTCCGAATCATTCGGGTATAGTTTTAGGGCTTTTTCATATTCCTCTTGGGCTCGGACAAAATCACCATGCTTGTCGTAAAGGGCTGCCAACCGACGGCCCACTTTGAGGAGGTTTCTATTCTTGGATCGGGCTCGCTCGTAAAGGGCAATGGCTTCCGGAACCTGGCCGTTTTTCTCCAGGAGTTCGGCGGCTGTCAAGCAGGCCTTGGCCGCCTCGTTTGGCGGCAATTCCAAAGGGGATTTGCCATTACCCGAGGCAACCTGAGGGATGTAAGGGACCACTTGGCTGCTTGGCATGGTGCTACAACCTGAGGAAATAATCACACCAAGAAACAGGATTCCAACCCAAAAGTTTCGCCTAGCCATGATTTACTCCATTAAGCCTTTTGCGATAGGCAAGCTTGACCCATAATCTGGTTCAGTGTTCTTTTTCCCCAAATGAACACCCTGCGCGGAAGGATCCACCAAATTCAGTCATTAAAATCCAAAGCCGCCAAAGCCGCCAAAGTTGCCAAAGCCGCCAACAAAACCGCCACCGAAGCCGCCAAAGTTGCCGAAGCCAAAATTGCCTAAACCTCCTCGGCCTAAACCAGCCCCAAATCCTTGATTGAACTGATTTCTGTTTATGTATTGGCCGTATATCTGTGGAGCCTCTTCCCCATAGATGCCTTCCGCTCTCGGGTAGCCAACCAAGACGCGGTTGGGAGCATCCGGAACTCCAGCCATCGCCAATGCACTAACCACTTTTTCCAAGCGGGCCTGATCCACATCTTTGTGCTCGCTGGTCTGGATCATGACCACTTGATCGGAATGAATCATCCGCTTGGCGATCTCCCCTATGTGATAATTCCCAAATGGGCCCAATTCTTCTTTTCCCATGTACCATTCATAGTTGTAGATCACGAAATCATCGGCTTCAGCCTTTTCTGCCTGAAGTGCCTGCCAGCCGCTCAGGTAAGTTCCGGAAGGGGCTGGAATGGCCCCTTGCTCAATGGTCGAGCACTTATCAAAAATTCCAAATAGGCTAAAGCCACTGCCACACCCGCAGCCGCGCCCAACGCAGCCGCTCAGGCAGAGGGTGAAGCAAAAAATAACCAAAGGTGGGAAAAGTCTGCTAAACATTATTTTCATCCTCAGGGGATTCGTTTCTTACGGAGATATTCGGGACAAACCTATGGCCTAAAAGTCAAACCACTTAGCCACATTCCGGCTCGACGATTCGCTGAGAATTAGTGCGCGGGTGGTACGTGCCCGTGAGGTCCTTGAATATAGATTCGCTCGCATTGAATATAGCGCTTCATTCGGTGGAAGTCGGTCATTACAGGGCTGCGGTAATCATAGTGGCGCCGGCTTTCCAATCGGCCTAACACATAAAACTCCAGGTCACCCGGTTCAAAGAGATCCGATCCCGGTAGGGGAAGCTTTTCTTTATGTTCCAAAGGATGAACTAATTCCGGAGTGACCAGGATTACCAACTCCTGTTCCCCATGGGAAATCCTTTGAAAACCGGTCAGATTGGTAAGAATCGGAATATCGCCAAAGAAAGGAACCCGGGTGGACATTGCCCCAAGGTTATTTTGAATTAATCCGGCGACAGCAAGGGTTTGCCCTTCTCGAAGTTCTACGGTTGTTTGGAAATTCCGAGTATTTAAACCGGGAACAGCCGCGCCGGCAATCTGGGTTCCGGTGGCAATGTCCCGCACACTTACATCTGCAGCAACAGTGAGGCGAATACGGTCGCGGTCAGTCACAAAAGGAGTAAATGCCAATTGAACGCCGAAGGGAATGAAGTTCACGCCTTGCAGGTTTCCGCCGAAGCCGCCGCCAAACCCGCCACTGGCTACCACCGGCACAGGGAATGAGCCCCCAGCCTGGAAGTTCGCGGTCTCTCCGTTCAAGGCAACTAAGTTGGGTTCTGCCAGGGACCGGGCATAATCCAAAGCTCGGAGGGCATTGATCGCCAAATTAATTTGCCCGTTATCAAGAGCGACGGGTAAATTGTTTGTGGATAATCCCAAGGCGTTGCCGATACCTCCTGCCAATCCACCTAATCCGCCACCCGCTAAAGCAGCGGTTCCGGCTAGGCCGCCTGTGGCGATATTCCCGGTTCGATTGGCAAACACTTGAACGCCATTGTCATTGGTAATTGAAAAGTTCAGGCCAATACTGCGTGCCGCCGTTCGGTTGACCTCAGCTACCGTCACCTTGAGCAGCACCTGCTGTTCACCGGCAATCTTGATGAGATTGATTACATTGGGACCGCCGGCTATCAAGAAATCCTCCAGTCCCGGCGTACCCGGACCGGCTAATGGATCTCCGGGCCGAACATCGACATTGATGGTGTCCACGGGAACGGTTGCCGGATCTTCAGGTGGGGCATTCGCCCGGACAATACGCAAGATCTGAGTTGCTTCTACGATGTCCTTTGTTTGGCCGGTCACAACCAACTTGTCACCCACCAAGCGAAGGTGAATTACGCTGTTGGGAAAGGTTTTGTTGATTTCATCAGCTAACGCTTCGTAAACGCGCTCGAGTCGCTCTTTGGCTTCCGGATCGGGAATCACCCGCACCAAGTAACTTAGTACTTTCTCTTCTCCCGGTTTTTTGGCATCCGGAAACCAGAGATTCATTACCGTGGTGCCGACCTGCAAGCCCAGCACGGTCAATTGTTTCGGCTTGACCAGATTGTAGGTAACAATATTTTCATCCGAAACCTGAATGCGGGTTGGAGTTTCTTTGAGGAAAATCAAGCGGGCCCGGTTTTGTACCAAATCTAGAGTGTTTCTCGGATCTACGACTTTGTCGATGAATTCCGCGTAGTCTTTCAAATCTTCTTTCGTGGGAACCGGGGTTTTCCCAAAACCGCCCCTTTTCTTCTCGCCCAGCAAAGGCAAGCGTGGGCGATTGGGTCCAAAAGGTAGGAACCGCCGTGGTTCAGGCAACTGCTCACCGGGTTTCCTTTGACCCTGTGGGATGGGAACTTGAGGAACCACTGGTTCCGGCAGCTTTTCCCCACCTTCTTGACCGCGGAGTAAATTCGCGTCCAAGGCCAGGGCAAAACCCACAACCACCATCATCAGCCAAATACACTGGTGGTTTTTTACGAGGAGCATTCCAGCTCGTTGCCTTTGACTTTCCAAGCCAATCTTGCTCTTTTGATGCATGGCTTTCCCTTTTCCCTTGTAGAAATCTTGCCCAAGAGGGAGGCATCTCACGAGGATGGTCAGTAGGTCCCAAATACATTTGACATTTTGAAGATACGCCAATGATATCGGATTTACCGATTATTAGGCTTAAACGATTCTTAAGAGAATGGAGCTAAGAATGAAAAAATTAAGGAAAGGAGGGCGTGAAACTAGAGTTGTAATTGTGCAAATTGCCTTAGTTTTCTCCCGCAAAATAGTATATTCCATCAACCTTTTCTATTTTAAAGAAAAAGAGGGGACAAAGTCTGTCCCCCCCTTCATCTTTTTAGCCAAGATTAGAGTTAAATCCGCCTACCAAACTCCTCTTCTTGGTTTGACAGGCTTTCCTCGCTAACACTGCCCCGCCCAAAGTTCTGAACCGTGCCACTAATGGCAAAGTTGAACGGGTCCTCGTCGGAATCATTTGTAGTAAATGATATCTGACCACTATAGGAACCGACAGCCAACGCATCCAGGCTTACCGTAAAGGTAGTTGATTGACCGGCAGCCAAGTTCGTAGAGCCAAAGTTGGAAACCAGGCTAAAACCGGAAGGCAGGGAAATACTGCCCAAGACTAAGTTTTCGTTCCCCAAATTCTCAACCGTGAAAGTTTTCGTTTTTGGGAAACCAACAAAAGTGGAACCTAAGTTGACACTGCCGGTGTTGTCTGCAATGTTGGCACCTGATTCTGAGACTCGGATTTCCGGACCCGGAGTTGGTGCACTTCCCGGCTCGATGCGAATGGCATCGGCCAAGACAAAGTAGTTGGCGTCATTGGAGAGTTCCACGACCAACTGGGTACCGGTGATGGTAAAGGTGCCCAGATCTTCCCACCAGCTTCCGGCTTCGCTGAAATCATTCGGCAGCACTAGTTGGTTTACCGACACCGTCTGCACCGGATTGCCGCCATCATAAATGGTAAAGGGAGCATTGGTCGCAGCAAAAGACCGGCCGCCTAAAGAAGCCCAGGTTGCCGACACCTTGTATTCTCCCGGTGTTACCGCGAAGGTCCATGTGGCTTTCTTGGAACCGTTCCCTCCCTGGGTATAGTGAAGGTCGCCTTCGTGTCCTGTACTCGACTGACTCCACGAGGATTGCGTGGCAAACCCCGCGTCGCCATTGTCGATGATCTGCGTAGGAGACACCTCTTGCACCGATCCACTGATCGTGAAGTTGAAGGGATTCTCATCCGCATCGTTGGTAGCAAAGGAGAGTTGCCCGCTAAAGGTACCTGCTACCGCTGCATCCATTTCGACAGTGAAGGTGGTGGTTTGACCGGAAGACAAGCTAGCCGAGCCAAAATTGGAGATGAGGGTAAAGCCATTTGGCAAGGAGATCGAGCCCATCGTTAAGTCTTCATTGCCTAGGTTCTTGACCGTAAAGGTCTTGGTTACCGTACTGCCTACCGCAGTTGCACCGAAATCCACACTGCCGGTGTCGTCGGCGATGTCGGTACTGCCATCAAGTACCTGTATCTCCGGAGCCACAGTCTGCACAACCCCACTGATGCTAAAGTTAAAGGGATTCTCGTCGCTATCGTTGGTAGCGAAGGAAATCTGGCCACTATAGTTGCCCGCGGATCCAGCATCGAGTTGGACGGTGAAAGTAGTTGATTCCCCGGTCCACAAGGACGTGGAGCTAAAATCACTGATCAGGCTGAATCCGGTAGGCAGGCTGATCGAACCTAAGGTCAGGAAGTCGTCCCCAAGGTTTTCCACTGTGAATGTCTTGCTGACAGCGGTTCCGGTTGGGGTAGCGCCGAAATCTACACTGCCGCTATTGTCCGCAATGTCACTGCCGGAATCAGAAACCTGGATTTCCGGACTTGGATCAGGAGTACTTAATTGCTCGATGCGAATGGCATCGGCCAAGACAAAGTAGTTGGCGTCATTGGAGAGTTCCACGACCAACTGGGTACCGGTGATGGTAAAGGTGCCCAGATCTTCCCACCAGCTTCCGGCTTCGCTGAAATCATTCGGCAGCACTAGTTGGTTTACCGACACCGTCTGCACCGGATTGCCGCCATCATAAATGGTAAAGGGAGCATTGGTCGCAGCAAAAGACCGGCCGCCTAAAGAAGCCCAGGTTGCCGACACCTTGTATTCTCCCGGTGTTACCGCGAAGGTCCATGTGGCTTTCTTGGAACCGTTCCCTCCCTGGGTATAGTGAAGGTCGCCTTCGTGTCCTGTACTCGACTGACTCCACGAGGATTGCGTGGCAAACCCCGCGTCGCCATTGTCGATGATCTGCGTAGGAGACACCTCTTGCACCGATCCACTGATCGTGAAGTTGAAGGGATTCTCATCCGCATCGTTGGTAGCAAAGGAGAGTTGCCCGCTAAAGGTACCTGCTACCGCTGCATCCATTTCGACAGTGAAGGTGGTGGTTTGACCGGAAGACAAGCTAGCCGAGCCAAAATTGGAGATGAGGGTAAAGCCATTTGGCAAGGAGATCGAGCCCATCGTTAAGTCTTCATTGCCTAGGTTCTTGACCGTAAAGGTCTTGGTTACCGTACTGCCTACCGCAGTTGCACCGAAATCCACACTGCCGGTGTCGTCGGCGATGTCGGTACTGCCATCAAGTACCTGTATCTCCGGAGCCACAGTCTGCACAACCCCACTGATGCTAAAGTTAAAGGGATTCTCGTCGCTATCGTTGGTAGCGAAGGAAATCTGGCCACTATAGTTGCCCGCGGATCCAGCATCGAGTTGGACGGTGAAAGTAGTTGATTCCCCGGTCCACAAGGACGTGGAGCTAAAATCACTGATCAGGCTGAATCCGGTAGGCAGGCTGATCGAACCTAAGGTCAGGAAGTCGTCCCCAAGGTTTTCCACTGTGAATGTCTTGCTGACAGCGGTTCCGGTTGGGGTAGCGCCGAAATCTACACTGCCGCTATTGTCCGCAATGTCACTGCCGGAATCAGAAACCTGGATTTCCGGACTTGGATCAGGAGTACTTAATTGCTCGATGCGAATGGCATCGGCCACTACATAATTGTTGGCGCTGTTGGTGAGTTGAACCACCAACTGGGTACCGGTGATGGTAAAAGTTCCCAAATCATTCCACCAACTTCCCGAGGCTTCCATTTGCCCCGGAGCTTCTTGTTGATTGACGGTAACCGTTTGTAATTGGGTGCTGCCATCTAAGATGGTAAAAGGTGAATTTGTGGCAGTGGGGGTTCGGCTTAGGGTTCCCCAAGTCGCAGAAACTCGGTATTCTCCAGGAGTTACTAGAAAAGTCCAAGTCGATTTTCGGGAACCATCTCCACTAGAAGTGTAGCGTAGGTCTCCTTCATGCCCTCCAGAAGACTGGGTCCAACTCTGTTGCATGGAAAATCCAGCATCCCCGTCATCTATTATTTGAATTGGCTGCACTTCTTGTACCGAGCCGCTAACCGTGAAGTTGAATGGATTTTCATCCGCATCGTTGGTAGCAAAAGAGAGTTGGCCGCTGTAGGTTCCTTCTGTGCCCGCGTCTAATTCCACAGTGAAGGTAGTCGATTGTCCGGGGTTTAGATTAGTCGAACCAAAATCAGAAACCAGCGTAAAGCCATTTGGCAAGGAGATGTTGCCCAGAGTAAGAGCTAATTCCCCGGTATTTTCCACCGTGAAGGTTTTGCTCAATCCGACTCCTGGGACCGTATCTCCGAAATCAACATTTCCACTGTTGTCCGAAATATCACTGCCGCTTTCGGAGACCTCTATCTCCGGAGCAGGAACCTCAACCACCCCACTGATGGTGAAATTAAAGGGATCTTCATTGCTGTCGTTGGTTCCAAAGGAAATCTGCACTGTGTAGCTTC
>CAZPPD010000220.1:0-8122 GCA_964588185.1 uncultured Alcaligenaceae bacterium
GATCCGGAATATCCTTATTCTTGGTTGAAATAGCGCAAGTATCCGTTGGTCAACCCGTTCGCCGTATACTCTTATTTGGCCTTTGCCAACTTGATTTGGATGGTATTCGACTCGGGCTTTACCGTGATTTCAATCTTCGATTCTTTGAAGGACCGGTATTTTTTGGGGATTATTTGGGCTAGTTTTTCCGGGTCATAGGGGTTCGCATCAACTCGCACCGGTTCGGTAATCAACACCTTGTAAGTTCCGGGAGGTGCACCGTCGCCTTTCTTGAAGGTCGTCAAGGTGAACGATCCATCCGACCGAATCTCTCCCGACGCACTGAGATTTTTTTCTCCGGATTCAAATTCCACACTCCCTCCGGCCAATTCCTTTGCCGGCGACCCATCTTGCCAAACGACAGTTCCATTTACCGGATATGTGGTCCTGCCGCATCCGGAACAAATCAGAACAAGACCAACGAGAAGGAGAATCCTCCTCAGAAAACGAACATTGGGAGAAAAGGGATTAGAGAACGGCATTTGCTGCCTCGTCGGTTAAGCGAAATGGCTTAATGATGGTGCCCAAATTCATCTTCAGCAGGTGGCGGATCAAAACTGATTTCGCCGGGAGTCCAATTCAATAAACCTTGCAACCAACCACACAGCAAAGTCACGGTTGCTATCAAACTGACGGCCCCCAATTGCCACCAGAAATTGCCGACCGTCATGAAGCCTAGACAATTACAACTTGAAGGGGCAATGCTCGCCCAAACAATCGAAGCGATTATTATCAACAACACTCCGGGAAGCCAGGCTCCCTTGGCCAAAGTAGGCCAAATATTTTTCCAGTTGATGGCCAACAACGCTACTGCCAGCCAAACCAAGATGAGCGACCATTGTAGGATTAGGTTAAGAATTTGGACAATTAAGGTTCCCAGTAAAAGAAACAATTGTCCGAGTGTGAGGAAAACTTCGATCACAGCAAATACCTTTGCAAAATAGAATTTTTCTCAGTTTATGGCAAAATAGATATAGGAAACAACTTCGTCAACGGATTAGTCCGTTATTCCTAGGAGCGATTGTATGAAAATCCCGGACATCGGCATTTGGCTGCTGATTCTATTGGTTTGCGGATACCTGGCCTGGTCCTTCTTATTTGCCCCTTCTCCTGGTTTGCAAGAAGGGGATGTAGTCAGCCCGGTATGGGCCGGCGCCGCCAAATGGAAAGCAGGACAAACAGTCCAACTCGGAACCCGACTCATGGCCAACCGAGAAGGAAGAGCCCACCGGTTAAATTTCTATGGAATTCCAAGAGATAATAATCCCAAGGCAACTGTTACTTTCTTCAACCAGGAAGAAAAGTTGGAAAGCCAAGAAGTGGAAATGTCTCATCGCTGCTGAGGCGGCTTGTATGCATCCCAGTCTGGGATCCAAGTTCCAAACCAGGCGACCAAGGCGGTGGTGGTCATCAATCCGGTTCTTGATCACGAAGGAGTAAGTGTAAAGCCCCTCGAAATGAACATAGAGATCAATTAGGCGACAACACCCAAATTAATCTTCCTCTTCCGTTTCCTCAGGTGACTCCGCCGGTGTTGGACCGGATTCCGGAGCAGGAGTTGGCGTCTCCGGAGTACTTTCCGGCGAATCGGTTGCTCCCTCGGGTCCCACAGGGGAATCCTCAGGCGTTACCTCCAAATCGTCTTCCGTGTCTTCCTCATACGGAACTTTGGTAATCGAAGAAATCTTGTCGTCATCCCGAATATTCATGATGCGGACGCCTTGGGTGTTGCGGCCCACTACGCGAATTTCATTCACATGGGTGCGATTCACCATCCCGCCGGCAGTAATTAGAACGATGTCTTCATCTTCCCGGACACTGAGGATTCCGACCACAAGGCCGTTCCGGTCTGTGGTTCGAATGTCGCGAATCCCCTTGCCGCCCCGGCGTTGCTTGCGATACCGCATGGCAGAACGGTCCGGGGTAACCTCTTCCGCTTCACCCGCCTCTACGGGTTCCGGGGGTGAGGTATCTTCAGGACTCTCCTCGGCTTCACCGTTGTCTTCTTCGGAAATATCGGCACCAAAGGGGGTACGCTTTCCATATCCGAACTCGCACACGGTCAGCAAGAATCCTTCAGGGTCCACGACAACCATCCCAACAAGTTCATCATCACTCTGGAGATTTATGCCTTTTACCCCCCGTGTGTTTCTTCCCATGGGACGAGCATCAGCTTCATCAAAACGGATCGCCATTCCCTGAGCGGAAGCCAGCAACACATTATCTCGCGGTTGGGTCAAAGCCACGGCAATCAAACTATCTTCTTCATCCAAATTGATGGCGATAATGCCCCCCGCTTTAGGCCGGCTGTAATCCTCCAGAGGAGTTTTTTTCACAATTCCCCGGCTGGTCGCCATTATGAGGAAATATCCGGGCTCAAAATTTCGGATGGGAATCAGGTTGTTGATTCTTTCTTCCGGCCGCAGATTCAGAACATTGGCAATGGCCCGGCCGGCGGAGGTTCGGCTCATCTGGGGAATATTAAACACGCGCAACCAATAAACTCGACCGGTATTGGTGAAGCACAAAAGATAAGCATGAGTCGAAGTTGCAAAGACATGAGAGATGAAATCATCTTCCCGGGTATTGCCGCCCGACACCCCTCGCCCACCCCGATGCTGACTGCGATACGTATTCAGAGGCAAGCGTTTGATATAGCCATTATGAGAAAATGTAACGATGGTCGTTTCTTCGGGAACTAAATCTTCATGCGTCAGGTTGGACAATTGGCCTTCTTGAACCTCAGTGCGGCGGTCATCCCCGTATTTGTCCCGCATCTCGGTTAGTTCTTCCTTGATTACTGCCATAATGTTGGCATCGTTGCTCAGGAGCTCTTCATAAGCTCGGATTTGCCCGCGAAGGTTGTTGTATTCCTTGACAATTTCATCCCGTTCCAGGGCCGCTAACTGCCCCAGTTGCATCCGGACTACGGCTTCCGCCTGAGCCTCCGTCATGCGGTACACATCTGCTTGTCCAAGCTCTTCGGTTAACGCTGCAAAATGCTCGGTCCCTAATGCACGTTCCATGACTGCGGACGCCACTTCCATGTCCTGCAAGTTAACCTTTGCCTCGGCTCGACTCGGAGAGGACCGGCAAATCTGAATGACTTCATCCAATGACGATATGGCGATGAGCTGACCTTCCAGGACGTGAGCCCGGCGTTTGGCTTCTCGGAGCAAGAATTCAGTCCGGCGGCGGATGACCTGAAGACGATGCCGTAAAAATTCCTCCAGGATCTGTTTCAATGTCAATGTTCGCGGCCGGCCGTCCACCAAGGCCAACAGGATAATGCTGACGGTTTTTTGCAACGGCGAGAATTGGTAGAGCTGGTTCAAAATGAGATCCGCATCCGCATCACGCTTTAGGTACACCACAATACGGACCGGCTCTCCGGTGCGAGCGCTGCTCTCATCCTTTACGTCCCGAATCCCTTTGATCCGTTCATCCTTGACCAGATCCCCGATGGATTCCATCAGCCGATTCCGCGACTGCTGATAAGGGACTTCATGGATGATAATCTGTTCGCTGTTCCCTTCTTGCTGAATGGTGGCTCGAGCACGCAGGATAATTTTCCCTCGGCCGGTCTGGTAGCCATCATATACCCCCTGCTGCCCACAGATGATTCCACCTGTGGGAAAATCAGGTCCCGGGATAATTTCAATCAATTGTTCCACCGATACGTCCGGCTCGTCAATCAGCCGAATCAAGGCATCACATACTTCCCGTAGATTATGCGGCGGAATCTCCGTTGCCATGCCGACCGCAATGCCGTCGGAGCCATTCACCAACAGGTTGGGAAACTTGGCCGGTAGGACCAACGGCTCGGTATATTTCCCGTCGTAGTTGTCAATAAAGTCGACGGTGTCGCGGTCCAGATCACTTAACATTTCCGCCGCAACGTGAGATAACTGGGCTTCGGTATAACGCATGGCCGCGGGGGGCAAACCGGCGATGGAACCAAAATTTCCTTGGGGTTTGATCAGCCGGTAGCGCATGTTCCAATCTTGAGCCAGCCGAACCAAGGTGGGGTAGATGGAATTGTCCCCGTGCGGGTGGTAGCGCTTCATGGTTTCCCCGACTATGCCCGCACATTTGCTGGTAGATGCGGTCGGGCCAAGATTCAGGTCATTCATCGCCACCAAAATCCGGCGTTGGGACGGCTTAAGCCCATCGCGAACGTCCGGAAGTGCCCGGCTGATGATGACGCTCATAGCATAGTTGAGATAACTTTCCTTGAGCTCTTCCTCGATGTTTAAAGGTTCACCATTTGTACCATCTCCGGACCCAGACCCCGAATCGGGAATTTCCGGCGGTGGTGAGGAAGAATCTTGGGGTGGATTTGTAGGGGGATTGTCGTCAGGCAAAGGAGGAATCCTCAGAACTACCCATAAAATTGGGTTAAACTATCCTTAATTTCAAATCTTTATTATAGCGAATTCTGCAAAATATACCATGGTAACAGGGGGTATTCGCTGCGTCCTTAGTTATTGATTTGACTAAGTTTATGGCGAATTTTTTAAGGGAATGGAAAAATATTTCCGTTTTTCTCCAGAGCGTTAATTCCAAGGCCAAGTAATTGACCTCCTTCCCAGTTGGCGGCTACAATATCTTTTTGAAAATTTGGGCGTATAAATGTTGAGGATGCACCTTTGCTGCTATTTCTTATCCTTATCTTTTTCTTCCCAATGGCAATCTATTGTGCAGTTCTTGCCAGTGTCAATCGTCAACAAAATCCAGTCATGGTAACCGGCGTAGGGGACTTTGTTGGGCTCCTGTTTGCAGTTTCCGGATTCCTCCTTGTCGCCGGACCGGCAATTCTTTCCGGCTTTTACAAGCAGAGCGAGCGGGAATTGTTGATTCTCAATTCCGTGCCAAACTGGATTCTGCAATCCTGGGGCAATTGGTGGTGGATCTGGGGAGCCTATTACGGAATCATCCTGCTGGGAATCCTCCTTACATTCCGGCTGCGGCGAAGCAAAACCATCATTTACAATCTTGATTCGGAATCCATGAACAGTTTTGTATTTGAGTTGATGGAACGGTCCAATCGCTATTGGTTTCGCCAAGGAAATTCCTTTTTTGTCGGGGAAGGAAAACCGGACGATGTGAATGTCTCTCCGGTCACTTACCAAGAAATGGAATCCATGGGCAAATCTCCAATGGGAACGGTAAGTGTTTCGCAAATGACAACGCAGCAAAGCGGCAATGAGAAGCTGTGCTTTACGCTTGAACCATTCTACTTGTTGCGAAATCTGACCATCCAGTGGCATGAACCCGAATCACCGATTCGGGCAGAATTGGAAAGCGAAATTTCAACCTTGCTGCCACAGATCTATACCAGAAATAACCCCGTCGGCGGGTGGCTGTTGGGAGTCTCCGGGGCGATGTTTGGGCTGATGTCTCTGTCCGTGGTGATGATGCTGGTCTTCTTGATTGGATTCCAGGGAAATATGTAAATAATTTAATCAGCTATTGGAAAAGGAGTCGAGGACATTTAGCCGGAACGGCCCAAAGGGTGCTTAACACTTAATGGACCTGATCCCTTTTCAATAGCTGACTCAACAAGAAAATCGCGTGCTTGGTCTACCGATCCCTTCCATCCGGCTTCTGCTGCTTTTGCCAGGTTATACATTTCCCGGGCAGTGACATAATGAAAATGAAAGTTCAAATGCTCAGCGGCATACCGCCCCAAATCCCGATGGAATTGGACCATTGGCTCTCCCAGTAAAACCTCATGGGCGTCCTCAGAAGCCCCATGCATGTGCAGCTTGACAAAGTACCAATCCGGACGAGTGGGAACTTGAACGCGGGCTTTTAACCACGACTCCAGCCGGGAAATGGAAACCGGTTGACTAGCCTGAATACAACCATTTTCCAAGCTTGGGAACACTTTTCGCTTGCGGCGCTTCCAATCGAGAATCAAAGGCCCTTGGATTAACAGCAACGATTCTTGCGGAACAGCCCCGGTTCCAATATCCACGCCCCAGTCGTGCGAACGAGGCCGCCCCGGTTTATCGACGGCATAATAGATACTGTTCACTTTGGCCGTTTGCGTGGCGGATGGAGCAGAGGGCATGGTGAAGTCCGCATAACAGCCCGTCTCCCGGAGTATTTCAATCTCATTGTTGACCCCGCACCAGCGGCCATTGCCAAACCCATTGCAGAGCGCCCAATTTCCGTGGATAAAGCCGTAGGCAATCTCTCCGGTTTCTTTATCGCGCGACAACAGCCCGTGCTTGTCCGCCAATACTTGTTTGAATCGCAGTAGCTCGGAACGCAAGTTCTCGGCGGTGTCCTGATCGTGATGATAATGAACCTCCACTTCGCCATATCCTTGGCGGCACAATTCGGCCAAGAGATCCAAATATTCTTCCTCGTATTCTTCGATGGGAAAAAAGAACGTGTATTGAGGCGGCTTGCCGCCGCTGTCTCGAAATTGGCCGAATTGTTTGGGATATTCCTCCACCCATTTTTGCACCCGCCTTAACCCCTCTTCCCGGCTTGCCCCTTGACTCTTGGGCTCATAATGATCTGCGAAGCATAACAATAAATGGATAGGTCCCGCTGCTTTGGGTCTGCGCCGTTTGGGAATCTGAATCAAGTAACTGGGAAAACAACGGCGAAGTCCCCATCTATGAATCAGCAATACTATGGCAGCAAGGAATAGAATGACGGAGGCCAAGACGAGAATGATAATAATAATGGCCACTTACCGGATACCTCCACGAACTTTGGTATGATACCTTCTTTGATTTGCAGTCCAAAAATCCGGTTATTGGTCTTCGGGTAAAATACTTCCAGCCACTAACGACTGAAAACCTACATTGTCGAAATGTAACATATTTTCGTTCCTTCGGACTTAAAGACAAACTCAAGGAGAGAAGAGCATGAGTCAGGTTAAGGTACTAGCCTTTGCCGGGAGTTCTCGAACGGGGTCCTTCAATAAAAAACTAATCGCCATCGCCGCTGAAGGGGTCAAGAAAGCCGGTGCGGAAGTCAATCTCTTGGATTTGCGAGATTATCCGTTGCCTCATTATGACGGTGACCTGGAAGCGCAAAAAGGCATTCCGGAAAATGCCAAAAAGCTTCGCCAGTTGTTTGTCGACCACGATGGAATTGCAATCTCTTCTCCCGAGTACAACAGCTCGCTTTCGGGGCTACTAAAGAATACCATCGACTGGATTTCTCGTCCCGATGGAGACGTTCCCCCATTGGTTGCATTCAAAGGTAAGGCAGCGGTTCTTATGGCGGCTTCCCCGGGTGGGCTAGGTGGTCTTCGGGGTTTGGTCCATTTGCGGGCGATCTTGGGAAATATCGGCGTGATTGTTCTGCCTCAGCAAGTGGCCATCCCAAAAGCCGGCGATGCCTTTAATGACGACGGCAATCTAAAAGATGCCAAGAAACAAGAAGAGGTGCTTGGGCTGGGCAAATTCCTGACGGAGTTCCTGGTGAAACATCGCCGGGAAGCTCAGCTCTCTTGAGATTCAAGGCTTTGCCGCCACATATCCAAAGTAATTCTCGAGAAAATCCTTCTCCGATAACGTTCCTCCCTGGGGCACTTCGAACTTGCCGTCGCCCCAGGTAAAGAACTCGGTTTTGATATTACCCCGCCGTCTCTTAATCTTTGCAGTCAGCACCACCCAATGATCCGGTGTCCAGGCATCCTCTGTTTGCTGTTCTTCATCGAGCATTTTTAGATTTACAAAAAGACATACCCGATAGCCTTTTGCAAAGTAATGGTTGGCCTCGTCAATATTGTCGCTCCATTTATGGCGAAACTTGCTGGTTCGATTCACGACATGGGAGTAGCCCGCTCTTTTCATCCAGCGGGTTACATCTCCGGGTAAGGTAATGCCGGCAAACTGATCGGTCACCTCATCGTAAGAGAAAAACCAATTTTCCGAGTCCCTTATGCTCGCTGCCGTCATCCAGTCGACGGGAGCAATGTCTCCTCTGGGCGGTAGGTAATCGCGGCAAGCTTTGCAGGGTTTGATCTCCAAATTCCCCAGCCGGCCGCAACCGGTTTCGAACAAGTCGATGGCAAACTTTATGTAATCCGCAGGTTTATCCTTAGCCAACCCGT
>CAZPPD010000221.1:0-8117 GCA_964588185.1 uncultured Alcaligenaceae bacterium
ACTGCCGTCGTTCGGGCCACCGACCAGCGTGACAGCCAGAGCGAAAAGCAAGCGATCGAACGCGCTTGTCATCACGCTGGCGGCCAGCGGTGGCGGAGTGTTGTTGCTGGTCGTGGTGCTGATTTTGTTTTTTGTCTTGTGACCTTTTGCAGAGCGGTAGTTGACTGCAAGTGAAGTTTGCTGCCATTCCAACCTTTGATTCCAAGTTTGAGATTCTTTAGGTTTCCTGCGGCCATTCGGCAATCGATCAAGCCGATAAACGTGATGGAGTTGTCTTTCACATCAAATTTGCTCAGCAGATTTACCTCGGGTTGAACGGAAACTGCCCGGGTTTTAAAAACACCTTTGTAGTTCCTCGTGGACATCCCATAGCTATGTCCTGAAGGGAAATCGGCTAACTTTTTCCAACTGCCGTCCAGTTTATCCGCAAGGAGCTCCATTCCCGGGGAGCATTGGATGCGTATACTGGTTTGGGTAGATACTTCTCCTTGCACAGTAAAAAGCGGCATAAAAAACCTATTGCCCGGTAATTGGCGGAGGGACAAAGATCCAAGCAAATCTACCTCCGCACGAAATTGCGGCTGGTTAAACCAAAGTTGCAGAATCCTTTTTTTGTTTCGCTCGCACAAACTCCAATCGGAAAGGGAAGAACTGTCAATTCGAGCGATGGCCACATTTCCCGGCACTTCCCATTCCAAAAGCATTACGGGTGAATCCAGTGCCGTTATCTCGAGATGGGCTCGGACATCAGCAGAATAAAATTTCTGCCTGCCTCTGCCTGGTTGAAGTGTCGGTAGGATCTCCAACTGAATTTCCTGGATTACATCAATAGGCTTCTTGCGGAAGTTGATCATGAACCCCTGCACTCCTCGAAAATCGAACCGGCGGAAGCGGAAAGCATCCGAAAGTTGGTGCAAAGAACCGGAGTTGGGTTGCATGGGAAGCGGGATCTTCAGAATTTGTTTCCATTGGTTGGAAAATTCATCCACTTGATAACTGGTGTGGCTAAGCTGCTCGGCTTTGACTTGAATCTCCGGATCGCCGGAGTATCCAAAAAAACCAATAGTTGGCTTTACTCCCAAAGGAGTAGGCAAGGGCAATAAATGGGGATTACCAATTCGAGGGGTGACAATTAACTGAAGTTCTACTTGGAAGTTCTCTCGAGTAGGAGTTTCCAGGGTGACTTCCAACCGCTGGGCCTCTTGGTCGGGGAAAAGTTCCCAGGTTTTAATCCTAGGAATTGTATTACCGGAAGTTACTTTCACGTTGCGAAAATGAAGGCCTTTGGGAATCCAGAACAACAACTTCTTCAATGCCCCTTGATTGAGTTGATATTTAAAAACACTCGTCAGGTTGTTGTCCGGTGGATGATAATCCCAAAGATGATATTCCGAGACTTCAACCTTGGTTTTCCGGTTTGTTTGACTTGCCGGTTGCCAGCGAACATGCAAAATGGCATTCTTTTGCCCGCGATTCGCTAATCCAATGTCCGCCTGAAGTTGAAGTTGATTATTTACCTCCCGCTGATTTTGTTTCCCAACCGCGGTAGCCACCCAAGCTGATTGGGTGGCTTTTGGCAACAGCAATTGCAGATGACTTTGCAATACTCGAGGTAAGGAGAAATGAATCTCAAAAAACTCTCCACGATTTTGCACCGGAACTTGAAATGGAATCGTTAGTTTGACAAATTGGCCGGAATAATTTCGGATGGGAATAAGGAAACCGCCGTTTTCACCAGGGGCCAAAACGGGATGAACGGGAACTCCTTGAAGAAAAGATCCCTTTTTTAACTGAACCCCCCTGAGCGGAAGCAGCAATTTTACATCCTCATCAAAGCAGTAAACCGTCAACTCGGCGGTAAAATGAATCCGGTTGTTCCGGTAGGTTCCATTAAGATTTGCCGAAACAATAACAGCATCTTTAAGTTCTTCATAAATTGTCGGTTTTCTTTTCAGTTGCCTTAGTTTCTGTAATAAATCTTGGGAAACAAGAACCCTTTGCTTGTTCATTTTTTCCGATGGTTTCCCGATGATAAATACTTTCTCCGGTTGGCCGGATATATTGTTTGCCCAGCCTGCGACCAATGGCAGAAGGAAAAGACCAAGGATTCCCACAACCGGAGATATGGAAGCAGTCGAATTTTCATTGGCAGGCACACGTGGTTTTTCCCGGTTTCCAAAGAAATACCACCCTATTCCCACAAGAAAGCCTACGATTGCCGGCCACCAGGCAAAATATCGCAACATGGCCGGAAGCCACATGAGGACAATTATCCAGCCGATTCCCCATACAACAACCAGGCGCAACCGCCAAGGAGTGGACACTCGGCTAAAGGTTACCCAAAGGATGATCCCTGCTAGTCCTGCAGATAGGTAACCGATGAGCTGAAAAGTCTGAAGATTAACGAGAGTTATTTCCTCAGCATCTGATGTTCCCGGGATCGGTTCCCATTCCGCCCAGAATTCCCCAACCTTTAGCGGAGAAATCCTTGGTGGGATATTTCCTTGATCCTCTTCGCTGATTCCCCAAGCGAATACGTCCAGGAAACTTCCAGAGGGATCATTGCCATAAAGGGCGGCCATAGAAACCGCATTTTGAAATTGGACATTGTAAAATTTGGTATTTGGAAAGTCTTTCTTCCAGGCGTCGGCTTTTGCCTTGGAGGTGAGCAAAAAAGCATTGTCCAAGGGAATGAAATCCAAGCCCAGCCGGCTCCAAAATGGAGGTATGGATAGATCGGTTTTCGTAGTTGGTTTAAGTCCCAGGCTATTGAATTCTTCTACATCAAGAACCAAGGAGTTATTGACGGGAAGGTGATTTAGCAACAATTCCTGAAAAGCCACCCTCAGTTTCATCGGCCCGGAATTTTCTGTGCGAAATTCTGCTTCAGCAGCTTCCAGTAATTTTTCCCTTTCTGTTTTCCATGCACGGGCTCGGGAAGAACTATCGCGTGTTCGTAAAAAGTCGTCTCCTTTATGCCAACCGAAATTTAACCATTGGATTAAGGGAGTAAACTCTCTGGATCCAGGAACCAGCTTGTGGCGTTGAGAATTTAGCGGAGCCAATTCTACCGGCAACCGCCAACGGCGTTTTACCAAGGTGCAAGGGACCGGTAATTTGGGAATTGCGGCCCGGACGGTTTGAAAGAACATCCAACCGGCGGAATCCGGTTGAGAATTGTAAACAATTTCGAACCGATTGGTTTGGTGCTTGTAAGAATTCGGCAGGTGAACAACTATGTTGTCTTTTTCTTTGGTTTGGGCAACATTCTTTAGCCACTGGCCCTGAACCCGAGCTCCAAGAACTTGGGAATTCGGCGGCAACCATACCGGGATCGTTGGGCCATCCCAAAAAGCCAGGTCAAAATGAAAATGATGGACTTGGATCCCTTGAGGATCAATTCCGGTAGTTAATTGAGCGCCCCGGCAAATTTCCTTAGGGGAATCCGACCCGGCAGGTAAAGCCCGAGTTTTGACCCACAGTCGCGGCAAAGATTTCGGATTGGAGAAACCAAAGCCATTTGGCACATTTTGGGATTGATCAATCCTCAAATTCCCTTGAAACTCCCGTGACAGAAACCTTTGTCCGCTACGGGTGAAACTGATTTTTCCTTCCTGGGGTGTTGCACCTCGCACCAAGAGCAAGGGAACCTCCCAACAAAGTTCTGCCTCGGTTCTTTTGTTTGGAAAAAAGTTTGCCCGAAAATGAAAGCTGTCTTGGTTGGCCAGCGGTTCATCCAACCTTACTCGATAATTTTTTCCACGTGGAGTTGCGTTAAAGATCGCTAACCCCTGTAGTGGATTCTGAGAACCCAAAGCTACAAGAAAAGGTGCCGCGTTCAGTCCGGGCATGAATTCAATCGATTTGATAGTTCCGTTATTTGTTTTTTCGGCTCGAAAATCAGCCAGGGATGCAGGCGTGTAAATATCAAACGAGCTGATTGTGCCGATAACCGGACGGATTTGTACTCGGCTATGGAGGGAACCTTGGTTTTTATCCAGGCTAATATCGGCATGGGAAGTAACCTCAAAAATTGGATCCCGAGGAATCAACCGGATTCTTCCCGCGATAGGTCGATTCCTGGAAGTAAAGAAAAAATTGATCTTGTTACTTTTCCAGGGGCCTTTCACGTCGGAAATGGTAGAAACAAGTTGGCTTTGCACTTGTGGTTGAAAAGAAGAATCCACCTGAATGGCCAAAGAATTAGACTGAACTTTGGCCGCCACCGGTTCAATCGAAGGGAAGGGAAGAGAAAATCCGTTTGCTTTGAATCGTTCCCCATGAGGAATACGCAAATGTAACTTTACGAACATTTGATCCTGAGCTGATACTCCCCGGTTCAACTCAATGGACAGGTAACGCTGGTTTTTCTCTGTTCGCGTTACCCAGTTTTGCAGAAGATTGGGCGGGTCCAGCTCCACCCGTTGAATTTGCCAGCTAGGATTCAAGTTGCGAGGTAATCGGCATTCCAAATGGTGGCAAACTCCCTCTTGTACCCAGTAATCCAAATGGGTAACTAAAGTGGCCCCGCGGGCATCAATTTTCCACAAGCTTTTTTGTTCGACAGATAATGATACATCCGGCAGCTGTAATCTGGCCGTTGGGAGTACTTTGTTCTCCCCGCCCTGATGAATCAAGGTCATTTCCAGGCCTCTCTTTCGGGAACTCTCCGTGTTTTCCAGTTGGAAAGTTCCCGATTTCCAATTTTCCACCTTAAAGGCCGGATGAAAGCGCAATTGATACTTTTCTTCCCGAATGATCCCGTCTTTTAAAAGCAGAGTAGGGCAGGTCCAATTGCCGTTCTTAGGAGTGGGGCTCCAGCAATGAATTTGCAAAGGGGGAAGCGAGTCCCGGAGGGGTTGTTTGAAGCGAATGATTAGTTGTTTTCGTTTCGAGTTGGGAAGAGGCTTTATTTTCCAACCTTCCAGAGGGATCGAAGAAAATGAAACTTCATATGGAACCAATGGCTCTTCGTATTCCAACACTAAATGATCAATAACATTGTGTAAGACTTCGATATTATAGTTGAAATCCGTTTTGATCCGGTTTGGTTTGATGGCTTGGTTCACGGCAACTCGGGCTAGTTTCAGAGCCGAGTTGGCATTATCACCTTGAATTCGGTAAAGCTTAAAACTTACGCGGGTCTTGCCGCTGAATTGAATGGTCCAGAGCCGGAATCCTTTTTGTCCTGCATTCTCCGGCCCGGAAAGGTTGATTTTTCCCCCGGGAACCGTGACTACATAGTCCACCGGTATTTTTAACTCCAAGGAAGTCAGGCTGCACGCCGGCACGTGAAAATCAAAGTGCAGCTCGCCTCTTCCCGAAGAGCTTCCCAAAGACCAATCAAAAAACAGCGATTGTTTACCGCTTTTTGTCAGAAACAGCGAGGGAGATTTTCCATCTAGAAACCCAAGGACAACCGGCTTCCCGTTCATTTGCACGTTTCGCATCGGCAAGTTGAGATTATCCAAGGGTAACAGAGCGGGCATTTCATTTGGGTTCACCAATGTCCAATCCGCTCCCCCTTCTACCAAGTTTTTTCCTCGCAAGGTGGCCCAGTAACGGGCTTTGAGCAACTCCGGGGAATTCTTTTCCGATAGATTTTTATTTCGAACCTCTTTGACCAACTTCTCAAATTCAGTTCGGGGAAGCTCCAAAAGGATGCCGTTTTTTTGGTTATCCAATTCTTTTGCAATCCGATTGGTGGGAATAAAAATTCGTTGCAATGGAATAGGATCGGATTCGTGCCTTGTCTGACCGTAGCTTGTCTCAATGGAACTCCTTCCAAGAAAACAAGCCAAGGCAAAGACAAAAGGTCCAAGAAATGATCGGTTCAATGGAAAGTAACCCATGATAAGTAGTCACTTAAAAGAAATGGATTGTAATTTGCCTTCAGCTGGTATGGCTACTTCCTCTTCCAGCTACAGAAGATCCATTATTTGCATCTTCGGGAGCATCCACCGTTGACGGCTGCTCCCGGGGTCTTGTTGTGGTGGAACGCACCAGCGAAGAGCCGGTTCTTCTCCGGGTAAACGTTGGCAAAAATACCACTTTTCTTTGGTAACGCCGCTGCCAAAGCCACTGCAGGATCAAAATCATCAGGAAGATAGCTACCCCCGGCTGAATCCCATAAACGAAAGTGGGCAGAATTGAAGACCAGACCAATCCTAATGCCACAAAGCCCAATCCCAAAAGGGTGACCACGAACCAAAGGCCAAACCGTCCGAGGGGAACGGAAATAACTCCAATCCCAATCAGAAGGAAGACGCTCGAACAAATAAGCAGCCAGGCTTGACGGGGAATCAGGAACAGACGGATGGGTGCCGTTCCCTCTCCGGAAAAAACCAACCCCGGTGGGAATGGCTCTTCCTTGGTCTTGGCCGAAGAAAGCCAATTCTCCAAATCTTCCGAGCTAACCTGAGATTCAGGAGCCAGCAACCACCCTTGCCATCTCCATTGCTGAGGGGAATGAACATGCTTTCCTAAAACAACCGGAACTTGAGTCCTGGGGAAGCTTACCTGCCAACGAAGACGGGCCAGAAAATGGTCTTCCACAATTTTTGGGGGCTGCAAAAGCACTTGCCACAAATTAACATCTTCAATTGCATCTTGGCTAAGCCGGAAGGTGATTTTTAAAATCACCGGTTGGTTATAGAGCTTGGGTTCAATGGGCAGACGAATTTCGGTGTAATCGGATTTACCTGCCAGTTTCTCGGGAAGAATTTTCCGATTGTCCAACCAAATCTCCGGGTCTTGACTCAGCACCGGGGGAAACTGAATGGTCAGCGACTGCGTTTCGATTCGTTTTAACAAGAATCGGGCTTGATAATGGGAGTTGCCCTCTTCGTCCACCAAAACTTGAACCAAGGCTCGGTCAATCCAAACTTTGGGAGTAGGACCTGCTTTGCTGGGCGGCAAAGCCAACCTCAACTTGGGGTTCAATTGGTCGGATTCCAATACTAACGAAGGCAAGCTATCGTTCCCGGAAACAACTTCAATCCCTCGGTCTTTCCAGGCCTTCCTTCCCGGATCATTTTCCGGAATATGGGGAATGGTTCCGGTATGGCTCCAAATACGAACCTTGACGTTATTGCTTGTGGCTTGCTTAGACAAAACCAAGGGAACTTGAAAGGAAAACGCAGCACCTGATTTCTCTGCTTTTTGTTGGGTCTTCTTGCTAAGCGGAAAATAATATTTCAGCTCCAAGGGAATCTTGGGTGCCAATTCAATCCGGATACTTTCATCCGGTTGTCCCGGGTCCAATTGAAATCCTCCCCGGATAATTTCCAGGCTTTGGATGGACTTGGGAATTGAAAGTTCAACCTGCCGGGGGATGGAATGGTCCTTCTTATTTCCCGGCCAATCGGAAAAATCAAAATGGAATTTTTGCCGGACAAAAATGTGCCGGTCTCGAATAGTCAGGTCCGCGGCAATGGTTATGGGAAGTTTGGGTTTCCGAGGCTTCCAACCCAAAATTATACTTCCGGGAGATTGCCGGTAATCCCGTCGAAAGGTGCCCTTTCCACCAGGAAAAGATATGAACTCTTTGTTGACCCGGGTTAAATCCAAGGATTCGTCCAACTCGATTTCAATTTTGCCGCCATGGTCCACGAGTGTGGAAGGTTTGGGAAGTTGCAAGGTGATAGGGTTCACTCCAGGAGCCGCCTGGTAAGTTCCAACTAGCAAAACCTGAAACGGCTTGGAAAGCAGCCGGTCAAATTGGATTCGGGCTTTGTTCTGACCGGGAAACTGAATCAATTCCGCCTCGGCAGCCCCAGTCTCTTCTCTGCAGATGTATTCTTTCGGTAACTTCACCCGCCGGGATTTTTGCAATTTCAAATTGGTGGCTAAATTCAACAAATTAGCGGGGAAAGTTTGCACCATACCGGCAGCATTCAATCCGGGATTTACCCGGGAAGGTATATCTCGAGGCAAATAAATATCCAGAAAATCCACACCGTTCTGAATCGGATTTGCTTTAATTCGGGTTATGGTGACAACCTCCCACCCGGGTTCCATGCCTTTCTGGATCCTCAGAGAGTGTTGGGCGGTGGTGTTTACCATGGCACTAACGGGACGAAGATTGATCTCTAAATGAGAAAACCGGGAAACGCCTT
>CAZPPD010000222.1:0-8089 GCA_964588185.1 uncultured Alcaligenaceae bacterium
TTAAGCCCACTAGAGCGCTCTAGTGGGCTTAATTCCGTCGAGTAGATAATTACTTCCGACATCTCCATGCCGGCGTTAAAACCACCCGAAGGATATTGTCCTAACGCAAACTGACCAACCTGGCTATGATCCAAGGGATTTGCACTAGTAGCCGGTCCCTGAACATCGAGATATCCATCTACCCAAATCGATAGATCAGCGACTGCTCCCGGGGCAGCTTGCAAATTAAATACATGATAACCCGATCCGGCCGGATTGCCGGTTATTGAATCATTGGTAAAATCACCAAAGTCAAATCGTGAGCTTGAGCTGGAATTTTCAACTGAAACTCGATTGGTTAAATCATCCAGCCATTGTATGACTACTCCATTGCCGGTCACATTCGCAACTGTGAAAATCGACACCGAGTCCGAGGAAAAGAGATCACTGCCTAGCACCGAATTATCGACCAAACTATCGTCAATGCCGTCAAATAAGAGGACAGGGTTAAAATTTGCCCCATTAGGATTGTAGGCAGGTTGTTGAGATGATGACGGTTGACTAACAAATGGCAGAGACGGGTTAGTTATCAGGTTATTCCAATGGCTAACCGTTCCCGATTGAGTGACTCCGGTATCGGCTCTTAGCCAAAGGGTTATATTGGTGAAAACTCCTCCCGGGGCTGAGTCGACTGTAATCGAGACAGTAGCCACATTACTATCTCCACTCCCGTCATTAGCCCGGTACGTGAAACTATCCACCCCTTGGAATCCCAGGGTGGGAGTATAGGAAAAGGAACCATCTGAGTTAAGATTGAAAGCCGAAGCATTCCCGGGACCGGACACCAAAATTGCATTGAGGGTGGAACTTTCCGGATCGGGATCATTTGCCAGCACTCCCATTGCCGGAACATTCAAAGTCTGATTAATACCTGTTAGGTAATTATCATTGTTTGCAACCGGAGCTTCATTAACGTTATTGAGGTCTATGGTCACCGTGGCAGAATTCATCAAGCTCCCGATGTCTTGGACTTGTACAGTCAGAGTAAAGGTGGGAGTAGTTTCGAAATCCAAAGCACTACTATTATCAACAAAGATCTCTCCAGTATTACTGTTGATCGAAAAAGCATTTCCGGTGTTACCAGATGTAATGGAGAAAGTAAGAGAGTCACCGAAGTCCGGATCGGAGGCGGAAACTGAACCAGCGCTCGTACCACTAGCAGAATTTTCAGCAATACTAAATGATTGGTTCCCAATAATTGGCGTTTCGTTGACATTGATAATGCTAAGGGCTAGGGAAGCAGTGTCGTCGGGCGTAGAGCCGACTAGTGAATCGTCCACTTGAACAATGACGTTGAGAGTTGAATTCCCCTCATGATCAAGGGTGGTTCCTGCTTTAAGAAACAACTCCATCCCGACGATCTCGAATAAGGCGGAATCCGTTCCGGCTAAGGAAAGCGTGTTGGTTCCCAAAGCGTCATCATTGATCACGATATCAGCGACCTTGATAGAACCCACAGTGTCAGTATCTTCCGGCAATGTGGAAGTGATATTAGACAGTGATATCGATGGTGGTTCATTCACATCGCCTATTGTAATTGAAAGCAGTGCAGTGTCATCAGGTGTAGTACCGACTAAAGGATCATCCACTTGCAAAGTAACGTCGAGAACAGGATTGGTTTCAAAGTCAAGAGTGGTTCCTGCTTTTAGGAACAACTCATTACCCGTGATCGCAAACAAGGTGTTATCAGAACCTGTAAGAGACAGAATATTAATGCCCAAGACATCATCTACAATTGAAATATCTGCAACTTTTATCACGCTACTGGTGTCGGTATCTTCGGACAGGAGAGTTGTGGTGTTGGTCAGCACAACAGTTGGGGGGTCATTGACGTTAATGATGCTTATGGATAGCAAGGAGGTATCATCCGGTGTAGACCCGACTAAAGCGTCATCCACCTGTACCGAAATATCTAGAATCGGATTGGTTTCAAAGTCGAGGCTGGTTCCAGCTCTCAGGAATAGCTCTGTTCCGATGATCTCAAAAAGGGTACTGTCCGTACCAGCTAAAGCCAACGTGTTGGATCCCAAGGCATCATCGTTGACTACAATATCGGCCACCTTGATTGCACTACTGGTGTCGGCATCTTCTGCTAAAGAAGTAATGGTGTTAGTCAGGAATACTGTTGGAGGGTCGTTAGCATCGGTAATGGTAATTGAAAGCGGAGCGATATCGTCAGGAGTAGAACCCACGAAAGGATCCTCAACCTGAACGTTTACGTCCAGGAATGGATTAGATTCAAAGTCGAGGAATGTTCCGGCTTTCAGGAATAACTCTGCACCTGCAATTTCGAACAACGGGGCATCCGCTCCGGTCAAGGAGAGAATGTTGGTCCCCAAGGCGTCATCCGTAACTACGATGTCTGCTACTTTAAGGGCGCTACTCGTATTGCTGTCTTCAGCTAGAATGGTGATTGTGTTGGTAAGCGAAACACCGGGTGGTTCATTGATATTGGAAACACTGATAGATAGAGGGACTGTATCATCAGGATTGGATCCGACGGAAGGATCATCCACCTCGACCGACACATCCAAAACCGGGTTGGTTTCGAAATCGAGGGCAGTACCTACTCTCAAGAATAGTTCGGTACCGACTATCTCGAACAGTGCAGCATCCGCCCCGCCAACCGAAAGGGACTCGCTGCCCAAGGCGTCATCTGTGACAATGATATCGGCAACTTTGACAGCACTACTGGTGTCCGTGTCCTCGGCTAAAACGGTAGTTGTGTTTATCAGCGAAACAGTTGGTGGATCATTGGAATCCGTAATTATGAGGGAAAGGGGGGCTGTATCGTCAGGAGTAGAGCCCACTAGTGGGTCGTCAACTTGCACTGAGACATCCAGAATCGGGTTTGTCTCAAAGTTGAGAATGGAACCAGCTCTAAGAAATAGTTCGAAACCGATAATCTCAAACAAAGCGGCATCAGTTCCCGTTAAAGCCAGGGTGTTGATTCCCAGCGCATCATCTGTAACGATGATATCGGAAATCTTAATAGAACTGCTGGTATCGGTATTCTCGCCTAAGGTTGAAATGGCATTTTGAAGGGAGACGGTAGGCGGTTCATTGACATCGGTAACATTGATTGTTAAGGACACCAAATCATCCGGAAAGCCGCTAATGTTAGGATCATCTACTTCGAGGGTAACTTCAAGGGCTGGGTTTGTTTCGTGATCGAGAGTAGTTCCGGATTTTAAGAACACCTGCGATCCGACAACCTCAAAAAGAGAAGCATCCGGTCCACTCAAAGTCAAGAGATTGTTGCCGATGCCATCGTCTGTCAGAACGATATCGGCAACTCGAAGGGAAGATGAGGTATCTGTATCTTCAGGTAAAGAATTGACTTCATTGGTCCAGGCAATACTGGGTGGTAAATTGGTATTGACTAGAGACAAACCATTTATTGCTTCGGAACCATTTCCTGCCTCGAGACCAACTTTGCTCCCATCAAACAAGGTAGTCGCAGTAGCAGTCGTTGTACCACCAAATAGTTCTGTTTCCGTAACGTCCAGAATAAACACATCTTGTTTGGTGACAGGCAGGTTGTTGTTTCCCGCTTGGAAATCGTCATCAACAGATACAAGGAGGTTCCCTGAGGATAAAGTAGTTCCGCCTAGGGTGACTTCTTCTTCGATTAAATATAATCCGGTAACGGCCTTATTGATCCCAATATTTGTTCCGGCAAGCAACAATGTTCGTCCTAATGTCGGGGTGTGGAAATGATATAGGTTTTCGTAATCTTGATTCGCAGCAATCAAAAGATCCCCAGGAGATAAAGAAACACCATTACCAATTACGGTTGGCTTTTCAACTAATGTGAAGGCTTGGAGATTTTCTTCCCCATGGCTACCAAGTCCCTCAATTACTGTAGAAAAAGTACCTTCAGAATAGTTTTCTGGAGTTAGCGGCCTGAAAAGGATCACGTCATCAGGATTTGGACTAAGGCTGACTGAATCAGATCCAATTAGTGTTTCGAATCCGACGGTAGAAAATAAGATATCGCCCTGAAATAAAGTGATTCCATTTACAACAATGGATGGAACAGAAACATAGTGAGTGCCATTGATATTTGCCACCCCATCCTGAGCAAAGTTACTAAGGTTAAACTGCGGGGTAAATGTGCCGGTTGTTCCTCCTGGTTCCACCTCAAAGTTTGGATTCCCAAAACCTATTAGCTCACCTGCCTCCCAGTTTTCGAGGCCTAGGTTTGCATTAGGAGTAGCTTGTCCTGCTGTTGAGAAGAGCATTGCAGGTGGTGGAAGCCATTCAAAGCCACCTATGTCCGAATGCCCTTCCCGCGGCATTCCGCGTTGGTCGGTGCCAGGTGCTCCAGTTTCTGTACCGCCATCAACAGCCGGGCTTCCAACTCGTAGCGCATGGGTTGGAGTTTGTCCGCCATTGTCTTGCAAAACCCCGAGTTTCACATCAATCGGAGATGGAATCGTTCCACTTTGGTCTCCTGGTCCGGAGAGATTAGCTGTACCGTCGGAATCGATATTATACCCATTCGATATCAAAGCCTGATTTGTGTTGTTGCCGGTGTTTGCAAAGAGAATGGTGTTTTGAAGAGTAACCGAACCGCCGGTGACGACATCGATGCCCCCTGCTGTAGCGGCGGAGTTGAAGGCTATAGTAACGTTAGTCGTAAAAATGGCTCGCTCGGTATATATTCCTCCGCCATTTGATCCTGCGACATTCCCGCTTATGGTTACATTTGTTAGAGTCAGATTTCCAATGGATTTAGCGCTAATTCCAGCACCATCGTTTGAGGAGGAGTTCCCACTAATGGTCACTCGTTCCAGAGTTGCCGATGCTGTAGTTTGAAGAAAAAGGCCACCCCCATTGCTTGCACTATTGTCTTTGAGCCAAACATCTTGGAGGATAAGATTATTATTGGTGTTAACTTCAATCCCACCTCCATCCGAACCGGAATTTCCATTTTGGATAGTCACATCTGAGATCGTTACGGATCCGGAATTGCTATGTACTTCAAATACCTTGTCGGTCAGATTTCCATCAATAATGGTAGTAGAGGTCCCAAGTCCCGTAATTGTGAGTCCCTCTTTAATATCGAGGTCTCCCCCCTCATCACCAGCTCCACTGCTGGAAAGGATATAGGTTCCTGACTGGAGCAAGATTTCATCAGCACCAGGATCGGCGTTGGCAGCGATAATTGCTTCACGCAGAGAAATTTCACCATCACTGCCGGGGTTCGCAAGCAGATTGGCAAGAGATGAGGTATCCGCATCTCCATCAAGGATATCATTTGTTGTGGTTACGATGACGATATCCAGCAGTTCCTGATAATCCTTTTGAACTTCGCTGCTAAAAGCAATATTTGTTTCAATGCTGCCGGTGGAAAATTCCAAGTCCCAATTGCCGCCAAGCTGGGAATGGCCCGTGTTATCAACACTGGCTGAAACATCAGTTCCAGTCAGAACCGATAACTCGTTTAGGAGTTCTTGTCCCGCATCGCTGCCTGCAAAATTACAGCCATAAAAGAGGATATCTCCTTCTGTACTGAAGGCCTCTCGCCAATCTCGGAGATCATTGCCATAGGTGGAAAGGTTATTTAAATCCAGTATTTCATTACCAAGTTTGACTTTGCCCAATGAGCCATGAGATACAATATGCAGAGCTTCCAAATCATTGTATCCGGCAAGCAGGTCGCTTATTTGGTCAATGACGTTTTCGTTTGCATCCAAAATGACGACATCAGGTTGAGATTCGGATCTAGGTTCTGAAGGAGGTCATTAACCAACTGTTTGTGGTTTTGGGTCGCGGGATCAATAACCACAACTTCTTGACGACCCGTTTGGTGCAGATTGGTCGGAGAAGGTGTTTTTATTTTTGATGTTGTATACGAGGAAAACGAGGAGTTTTGGCCGGGCTTTTCTTGGATCGGTTTGTGGGACACTAACTCTTGCTGAAATGGGTCTTCCAACACGGCTAGAGTGGATTGGTCCGGTTTTGGCGTAGTAGTAATCTCCGGATCTGTAAAGCTTACTACTTCAAAATCTACTTGAGATTCGATTGGAAATGGTGTGCCGCTAAGTAACGAGCGTTCCTCTAGAATCAAAACATTGCCTAGTGATCTATCTTTTTGCGAATGAGCAGTGTCATGGATAAAGGACCTCCGAACGCCTTGGAGGACCTTATTCAAAGTCGGCTGTGCCCATTGGCAAACAAAATTTCTGGGAAATCTTAGCATAAGTGCCCCTCAACAACTCTGCAACTGCGTTTGAGGGAAGGAATGATTTTTCACGCTAGTAAATACCATGGAAGTAGTCTCATAATCCCCAATTAAAGGTAGTCCCCAACCAACGTCGGCATCGCCACCAGATAGTCGCATTTCCCGCATCAATCCGGACTTGACCGAGCGCACCTACCTGCAAACGATGGTCAACCTCTTCGAGGTCGACAGTAACCATGTAATGTTGGTTTTCGGGGCGTTCTTGTTTCGAAACCGGATCCTGTTTGGAAGCAACTTCACCACCTACGCGGGTCGATAATTGGGGAGGTATTGCATTTGCGTCGACTTCAGAAGTACCTGTAACCTTTCCTTTCCAGACCTTACAGCCGCCGCCTGGAAGAAACCATGCTCTTTTTCCTTCCTTAACCAACCGGCGATCAGAATGTTGCAGCAATAGTACCGAACGAAGAGCATTGGTATTGCCTATGTTGCATAGTTGAGTACCTTCTTTGAGCCATTTCCCTTTAAACTCCCAATTCGCTAGTCCCATAACTACGCCGGAGCAAGGAGCACGAAGGACCAAAGCGTCATTGCGTGCTTTAAGGTGAGAATGTTGTTGCGCTAAAATTTGCAGGTGATGCTCCGTTTCCTTAAAACTTTCTTGGCGAACACCTACATGGGATAAGGAGGCAAGTTGTACGACTACCGCTTGTTTTTGTTGAACGCGTAGTTTTTGTTCTGCCTCATTAAGTTGAATTTCCCTCTCCAGGTTGGGATTCCTTAGGACCGCTAAGATGTCCCCTTCTTGGACAAAGGACCCATCGCGAATGAAAAGCTGATCGAGAAAACCACCTGGAGCCGGGGCAATCAAACGATATTGCTTCTCAGGGATTACCTGAATCAAAGCATGTCCCCGGACCGTCATGGGAAAAGGAATGAAAGTTGCTCCCAAGATACCGCCCATTACCAAACTTAAGGTAAATACCAAACGTGAACGTTTCATTTCCGGGAACCTTCCAAGTCGTTTGATTGATTTTGCCAAGCGAAGTATAGGTAACGCCACTAGGGACATGAGCAGCAGAGAAATACAAAGCGTCCCCAACCATTCCAATCCTTGTTCTTTCATGAACAAATGAAAAATATAAAAAACACCGCCTATTACCAGGCAGCGATAGACTAAGCAAGCCAAACCAAACAGAAACAAAAACCAAGGTGAATAAGAGTTAGAGGGCGGTGAAGCATTCATCCCAAACCACCGTTTGACCGCATAAACTAGTCGTTCATTGCTCATTTGCCCAAGATTGGGAATCTCTATCCAATCAGACAGAATGAAATACCCGTCAAATCGCATCAGTGGATTGGCGTTGAATACTAAGGTATGAATGCTACAAACAAGAATGAGCGCAAAAGAAAGATTGTGCAAAAGAGTATCCGGATCGGTGGCCCACCAAATGAAAATGGAGATTGTGGCAACGATTAATTCGACATAGATACCCGCAGCACTGACAGCAATCCTCTTCCATTTGCTTGGGAGTAACCAACAATCGCTGACGTTGCAATATAAGGTGGGGAAAAAGAACAGCAAAACGGCACCCATCTCGTTTACTTCACCCCCAACTGTTTTGCTGCAGAATCCATGCCCCAATTCGTGAAGAACTTTGACAATCCCCAAAGCAATCCACAGGTACAGCATACTTTTCCAAGTAAACAGACTGTGGTAAGCGGGTAGGCGGTCAAGGAACTCATCCCACCGGGTGATGATTAACCCCAAGGCGGCCAACAACAGGAAAAGAAAACCGACAACGGACAGTGGATGGAATAAGGTGCGGCCGACTATTTGAAATTTGGTTAGGAGTTTAT
>CAZPPD010000223.1:0-8054 GCA_964588185.1 uncultured Alcaligenaceae bacterium
GGAAACACCTGCCTAAGCAACGCTCTAATAGATTCAGAGGGATCAGCATTCATGGAAATTGTCGGCATAGGAACGGATATTGTCGAGTGTCTTCGCATTGGCCGCATGATCGAGCAACACGGAGAAATGTTTCTCACCCGAGTGTACACCTCCAAGGAAATCACCTATTGCCAGGCTCGGAAAAATGCGACCGAGCACTTCGCGGGTCGATGGGCAGCCAAGGAAGCCATCCTGAAATGTCTGGGGACCGGATGGCGAAAGGGAATGGGATGGACCGATCTTGAAATCCACAATGAACCTAGTGGTGCCCCAAGGGTAAATATTTACGGAGCGGCAAGAGAACATGCCCAACTGCTGCGGGTCAGCAATATCCTGATTTCCATTTCCCACTGCCGCTCCTTTGCGACTGCTTACGCCCTCGCCGTAAGGGGTGGTACTGCCCCCGTCCCTTTGCCGGATTGATGGAATTCAGCTTAAATTAATTGCCGGCAATATCCATGATCAATTGGCGTGCCACTTTGTAGGCCGTTTTCAATGTGGTCGCTCGCGCTTCTAATTGCCCTTCGGTGAAATGGGTTCCCGCTGGTGCTTCGGGTAAGCCGGCAATAGCTTCCGTCAAAGGAATTAGTTTCATAAATTCATTTACTTTTTGTTGTTGGCGTTCAGATTGTTCTGCGGTCATTTATTAATCTCCCTCAAGCAATAGGATTTCCTAAAATTCTCAAACAGATTCAAGATACCAAAATAACATAACTTATTCGGCGGATAGTTCCAGCCGCTAGGATTAGAGAAAACGGTGAGCAGGGTCCCTTGTAAAATCCCCTCAAAAATGGAACGTGGGAGATAAGGACACATGGACAATAAAAATCGGACTTCGCTGCATACGTAGTAAGATCCGAATTTTGTACTTGCCAAACTCCCTTTCTTCCCCCAAGAAAAACAATCAGTGAGATACGGCGACTAAATAGGTAACTTTTTATGCGGTACTTAATTTCTGGAGCAACGGGATTTATTGGTAGCCATTTAGCCGAATACTTTTCGGAAAAAGGGGAGGAAGTAGTCGCGTTGGCTCGTCCCCAGAGTGATACCCAATTTTTGGAATCCATGAGGGTGGCCATCCACCGGGGTGAATTCAGTGACCCAATAGTTCAGGAATTGGTATCGCAGGCGGATGTGGTTATTCATTGTGCTGCCAAAGTGGGGGATTGGGGACCTGTCGAAGACTATCGTCAGGTCAATGTTGAAGGACTGCGGAAATTCCTGGATGCCGCCAAAGGGCAGGGGATCAGCCGGTTTATTTACATGAGTTCTCTTGGGGTTTACGCTGCCCGGCATCATTATGGTACGGACGAAAGCGAACCCCTTCCGGAAAAACACGCCGACGGGTACACGCAATCCAAAGTAGAGGCCGAAAAGGTGGCTCTATCTTACTACAAGGATTTTGGTGTTCCGGTCGTTGTCTTACGGCCGGGTTTTGTTTATGGTCCACGAGATAAAACGGTGATGCCGAAAATTATCGATGGGCTCAAGAAAGGACTTCTGCGTTATCCCGGCGGTGGTCATGCAGCCTTGAACACCATCTACGTTGGTAACTTGGTACGAGCGGTGGAATTGGCGGTCGGAGCAGAACAAGCGGTCGGTCAGATCTATAACTTGACGGACGGCGAGTATGTTTCCAAGCAGCAGTTCATTGAAGCCGTGGCCGATGCTATGGAGTTACCTCGCCCCACACGCAAACCGCCCTTGTGGTTTGCCAAGATGGTAACCACCATCAGCGAAGGGATGGCCAAGTTGACCAAAGCCCAAGAAGCTCCACTTTTCACAACGGCGAAACTGAAATTCCTTGGCTACAATCTGGATTTCAGCATCGACAAAGCCAAGCTTGAACTGGGCTACAACCCCCGTACTTCGTTTGAAGACGGCATATTCTTTACAATGAAGTGGTACCGGGAACATTATGGTTCCCAGGAACCGGTTTCCAAAAGTTAATCTCAAACCAATAGGAGTGAACCTATGGAATTAAAAGGCAAACGTGCGGCAGTTTTGGTCGAAAAAATCTACCAGGAGATGGAGGTCTGGTATCCGGTTTACCGCTTGCGGGAAGCCGGTTGCCAGGTAACCTTGGTAGGACCGGAACCCGGCCAAACCTATGGAAGCAAACTTGGCTATCCGGCCAAGAGCGACAAAGCTGCCCGAGATGTCAGCCCCGATGATTTTGATATTTTGGTTATTCCCGGGGGATATGCTCCCGATCATATGCGGCGTTGCGAACCCATGATCCGCCTCGCCAGCACCATGGCCGAGCAAGGCAAACCTGTAGCTGCCATTTGCCATGGGCCATGGCTGCTATGCTCGACGCAAGCCCTCAAAGGAAAGAAGGCAACTTGTTTCTTTGCCATCAAAGACGACGTAATCAATGCCGGCGGCCATTATGTGGATCAGGAAGTCGTCCGAGACGGCAACATTATAACCAGCCGAACACCGGATGATTTGCCTGCCTTTATGAGAACCATTATTGAAGCGGCGAAGGAAGCACCGGTCGGTGCCTCCAGGTAGAAATGATTCAGGGTAAAGCACGCTTTCGGTAATTATGCCCGAAAGCTTGCTACCCAAGAAATTCTGCATTCTGGAACCTAAGCAGCCATAGGTTGTGCGGAATTTTCCGTAAGTTGGGTGGCCTTGTCACTAGCTGCATTCACTAAGGTCCGGAAAACTTGGATGTCCAATCCGGAGGAGGTAGCCGAGGCGGGTTGCCATTGAACACCAAGGGCGAACCAGTCCTTTTTTTCCCATTCAATTGCTTCGATTACGCCATCCAGAGCTTCTCCGCAGATTCGGAAGCCTCGGGCCAACCGTTGAATCGCACCATGATGTTCGCTGTTCACAATAATTTCGCCTTCCCCATAGGTTTTTGCCAAATGGGTGTTTGGTAAAACGTTAATGGCGTGGCGAATTCCTTCCTCCGGAGGATGGCGGTGTTGCAGGGCTTCGGGAAGTTCTCGCGGCAAGTCGAAATAAAGAGTGCCGCCAAAAGCCGTGTTCATGATTTGTAGGCCGCGATCAATGGCCAGCAAAGGCATTTTGTTTTTCTTGCACCAGCGGCAGAGTTCCTCTTCTTGACTGCGGATTAGGGGATCCGTTTCCTCAAACCCCGAGAAGACTACACCGTCGATTTCTTCAAGGATGTCGTTCCAGTTTCGGCCGTGATTGGGCAGGCACAACTCAACAGGAATGGCATCAGAAGCGGAGACAGAACCGGAATAGCCAACAGCCCAAAGGCCAGGATGCCGATTTAGAGGACCGGAAACTGGCGGTTCGTTTCCAAGAATTCCAATACGGTAGGATGGTTGTGTTGTTGACATTGAGGACTCCTTTCCTCGTTGGAATGGAAGAGAATGAATGAACGTTAAACCACCACTTCCTGCAGCTTTGGGGAAATTATAGCTTCGTTGTCTGAAACTTCCAATTGAAATTAGGAAATCCGCAAAAAAAATTTCCGGTTGAGCACTATTTCAAATCATAAAAAAACCTCAAGGGAGAATCTCCTGGAGGTTATTTCCGCGGCCTATAATTGGACGCATTTAGGCTTGAACCAAACCTTCGTCCAAAGGAAGAGGTTCAACATCATCGCCTTTGACCCGAGCACGCCATTCTTTATGGCATTTCGGGCAATCGAAAATGGCGATGGGAGTAGTAGGGACCGAACCGCGCCAAGAATCTGTGTTTTTGCTTGGCAAGAGGCTGCCGGTAAAATCACAACCAAAATGTGGACATTTGACCATGTAGCTCGTGAGCATAGCTTTAGCCTCCATGAGGAATTGAATGCGACGAATGGAGAATTTGATTCTAACAGAGCTTTTTATTTCTGCAAACAAATTTAGCTAATAGGTAAAATTAGTATTTTTTATTCAGCTTAAATCCATTTCCAGTATTGCCTTACATTCTATACTTCGGCTTTTGAGTCTGGTAAACTGGAGAGATTTTAGCGGATTTTTAAGACCTTCCAGGTGTAAAATTGCCTTTTTTCTTGGAGAAACCATGGATTTGCCCCAGCAGCTCGCAATGTCAAAAGTATACGATTTAGAACAGCCCCGGTTTCACGGCATGCCGATTCACCCTGCCCATAAGCCGGGTTATTTCTATGCCCTCCACCGCCGCCACCGCGATCAGTGGCAATCAGAAGGACCTCGGACAGGAGCTGCTGGAATGTTAACACTAATGGAGCATACCGGCACTCACATTGATGCCCTTTGCCATCAAGCTTGCGGGATGAAACTTTTTGGCGATGTGGCGACCGAGGAAGTAGAAACTCAGGCCGGGTTTACTCGCTTGGGAGTGGAGACCATTCCGCCGTTGGTTGGGAGAGGAGTCCTATTGGATGTTGCCGGTTGGAAACAAGTTGAGCGGATTCCGTCGAAATACAGTATTTCCGACAGCGAACTGCAACAATGTGCGAAGGACCAAGGTGTAGAAATCAATCCTGGCGATGTGTTGCTGGTTCGCACCGGTTTTGACACTATCTGGAATCAGGAAGAACAATACCTTGAAGCCGCCGGGATCAGTAAACAAGGGACCATATGGGCAGCGGAACAAAAGGTAGTCGCGGTGGGTGCAGATAACATGGCTTGGGATGTACCCGGCGAGAAAGACCCGGAAACCGGAGTGACGCTTTTTGCCCATTACTATCTACTGCCGCAAAAAGGCATTTACATCCTGGAGAATCTTGATTTGAGAGAGTTGGCGAAAGATAAGTGTTATTCCTTCGGATTTATTGGACTTCCCTTGAAATTCCAAGGAGCCACTGGATCACCATTACGGCCTGTTGCTTTGGTCTAATTGTTTTTAGTGGATTCTTTCTCGGAATTATCATCTTTTGGTGCAATCTCATCCTTTGGAGCCCCCTTGGGTGGATAATCTAAGGACCCTTGTAGGCGGGCGATTTCCTCTTCGGGAAATTTGGGCAGGAAAAGTAGCTGGTTGGCTCGCCATTGATCGACGGTCTTTTCCGTTTGGTGTACTTTCGACTCATCCATGCCTTTCCCGGCTTCGTTGTAAGTCCGCCTCGCGGGAATCGCAAAGTCGGTTCCGGATTGGGCGATGATATCCATGAGGTGGAGGTTCAAGTCCTCGGCTACCTCCAGGAACTCGCCGTAATCGGTTACGGTGATGTAGGAGAAGATATCCAGGTCCAATGAATAGGCGCCGAATCCGGTAAAACGAATGCGAGCCGGGTCGGGGTCCACCTTGGGGTGGGAATATAAGAGCTTTCGCACTTCAATCAGAATGTAGCGAATTTGGTCGGGAGTCGTCTCGTAGCGAAGGCTAATTTTTGGGTTGTACCAAATCTTGTCCCGGCGGGAATAATTTTCAAGCTCCATCTTGGAAAAGGAGGCATTAGGGACAGAGACCACTGTCCGGCCCAGTGTTCGCACTCGAGTGGAACGGATACCGATTTCCTCGATCGTTCCGATTTGGTCGCCAAAGCGGCAGAATTCGCCAACTCGAACCGGCCGGTCAGTAAATAAATTGAAGCCGCCTATCAGGTTTTCCATGCTGTTTTGTGCGGCCAACGCCACTGCCACTCCCCCGACACCCAAACCGGCTAAAACCGGGGTTAAAGGTATTGCCAGCATTTGTGCGCCGAGGAGAATTAAGTAAACAATAATCCCGACACTCAACAAGCGAAATAACATCCGCAACATATGGGCATCTATACTTTGCGATTGAATCCGCGGAGTGGAAATGAGAAGGGTAGCTAAAGCATTGCAAAAAAGTATAGCTATCCAAGAAGCCGCGAACAAATTGATAACCGTCAAAGTTGCTTCAATGCTAAGCAAAACCTCAGAGGTCATGCGGATTTGTTGGGAGACTAAGAATTCAATCAAGTTGGAAAATATAAATAGCGAAATGGGAGTAAGAATTTTCATCCAAAAGGGTTTAGGTGATTCTTCTCGGGCCACGGTGGCAAAGCGAACAATCAATGCGAATATGGCCAGTGCGAATCCGATGACAAGAAAAAAAACGATCCATTTCCAAACAGGCTGTTTCCAATAGGTTTCTTTGGCCCAGTGGGGAAGGGAGACAATCCAATTATCTGGAATCATCCATCCCGGCCCAAGAACGTAGATCTCATAGGCATTTTCCAGGACCGTGCCCTCTTTGTAGGGCATGTCAATCACCCGGAGATAAAATTCTTCGGCCCGCTCCACTGTTTTTGGGGAAAACAAGAATTCCCCTTTGCGGGGCCCTTCTTCGATCCGTTCTATCTCGATATCGGTGTTTGGAATTGTCCAACTGGAAATTCCTTTTTTGGCCACTCGTGCTTGATCCGGGATTTCTTTTTCGGGCGGAAGCACAATTCGATCAAGTACCTCCATGAGGAGGATGGCTTTTTCCTTAGCGATATTTTGAACGACCGTTGGCGGAATATTTTCAAGATTTAAACAACGAATTGCCCGGACAACAAATGTTTTCCCCCGAGTATCCACTTCATTTCGTTTTCTGCGCTCAATGTACAAGCGAAAAACTTGGTTCATGTTTTGCCGGAAACTCTGCAAAGTGGCTTGCGGGCTGGAGGTGTCCGCCGGCCGAAGCGGATGGTCAGTTTGTTCGGTGGGAATAAAGTCGGTGGACAGGAATATCTCATAGGCATCGGGCAAACCTGTTCCCTCTTGATACTTCAGCTTTTTTGCTCGGAGGTAAAACTCCTCGGCTCGTTCAATAGTGCTCGGAGAGATAAGAAATTCGCCCGCGCGCGGGCCTTCTTCAATCTTGGAAAAGGTGATGGCGGTTCCGGGAATAGTCCACTCCGGTTTCTTGAGCTTTTCCACTCCTTTCTGATCTGGAATCTGATCTTCCGGAGGCCTTTTAATGCGGTTGAAAACTTCCATCAACAGCACGGCTTTTTCAAAAGCATCCTTGGAGGAAATTTGTTGATCTTGGGCTGTCAGGTCAAGACAACGGATAACCCGTATCTTGTAAATAAAACCTTCCGAACTGGGTTGTTTCTTTTTTTTGTTCTCCAAGTAATCCCGATAAAAGTTATTCAGGTTGGAAACAAAGGTTTTGTAAGTTGCTCGGGGGCTGGAAGTGTCCGCAGGTTTTAAGGGATCGTTATCCTCTACGGCGACTGCCAACGGGACCAAGAGGAGCACACTCAAAGGACAGGAAAGGGTTGGAAGTTTCTTCATGGATGGCCTCCTTTGGTCTTCATTGCAGTCGGAATGTCGCATTAAAGGGCTGGGACTGTCTTACAGCTTTAGCACAAAATTTACTCTTCCTTCAGGCGACATTCCAACAGCAGTATACATTAGACCCATTCTTCCTCTTCTTCCTCGGGGTCTTCCTCAAGGTCGAGAACCTCAAGATGTTTTGGGTTGAAGAAGCGATCCAGCAAAAATCGTAAGGGAGCTAACAAGGCGATGAATAAGGGGAAAAGAATTCCAAGATCACTTGCCTTTACGATCCATAAGAGCGCTAAACAAACCACCTGAATTGCGGTGAACCAATGAACGACCCACAAGGGAGCCATTCGCACATAGTGGGTAGCCGGGTACAAAGCGCGGTCCATGACCCATAAGCTGAGGCGCTCGAAGAACTGATTCCCCCGGATGGAGACGACGCCCATGTACAAGAACAATCCCCAGAGAACCGCTTTGGGGATTTCCTGAAGCAATGGTAAGAAGAACAAGGATACTCCAATGAGGAGGTGAATCATGAATCCGGAAACGCGTGTCTCGCGGGTATGAATTATTTTCTCTTTGGTTTCTCCTCCCGGCTTCACGACTTCTTCAACCGTGGCAAGACTTCTAACGTGGTTCAAAGAACGCACAGTGGCAGCCACCAACCAGGGCAAACCATATAGGGAGCATACCCCAATCAGCCCCCCCACCACGGCCATGTCCAGATGATACCCACCGCCTTTTTCCAATTTGTGGTTGGGGCTGTTGACCAACCGTCCGGTAATATTCTGGTCGAGGTAAAGCAGGATCGTTCCCAACATGGCGGGTATGGCCTAAGCAAACCATACCCACTTGGGGGCTCGATGTAAAGGG
>CAZPPD010000224.1:0-8054 GCA_964588185.1 uncultured Alcaligenaceae bacterium
GCTGCAGCTCGCACTCCTTCACGGGAAGCATGAGAAACGAGTGCCTGACCGCGTAACATCAGCGAAAATTCCAACATCCCGAGAAACAATGCCAACAGGATGGGAACCAAAAACATAAGCTCTACTGCCCGCAGTGAGCCGCTTCGGACCATTCTTTTCGGTGAGTAGTAAATCTTATTTCCTCATTAATTGGGGAGGAATCATATTCAAATTAGACTACCGAGCTTAATGTAAGTTCCATAATTAGGAACAAGCTTAATAATTAATATATACGTTCAAAATTGAATGAGAGATTCCATAATTTCATTAGATATGGAATTATACGGGCAAGTTTTCAAAGTGTTAAATATTTCAATCAAATTTGTGGAATAGTTTCGATTTGCAAAAGAAATGGTCTAAATTTTAAGAATCTTCAAAGAAGGTTGGGCCGAAAGACCCGACCACCAAAACTAACATTTAACGTTCAAAATTCGTAGGGCTACCTTTGCCTACTGTTCTTGATCGAATGGGATTTGCAATAGGTGACCGCACATTAGCATAGCCGGAAGAACTCCCCAAAGTCAGGCGCATATTCAACTCTTCTCCATTGCGAATCACCTTGAGTCGAACCTTTTGCCCAGGCCGCCGGCCCCAAAGAAAGCGCTCCAAATCAAATTCATTTTTTACTTTGTGATTCTCCACCGCAAGAATCATGTCTCCGCTTTTTAAACCGGCATTCGCCGCGGGAGTTTCCTTGTGAACAGTAGACACCACTACGCGTTGACGATCCCCGGTTTCCGATAGAATCTTTTCTCGGCAAGCAAGACCGTGGTGTACGCCGGAGATTTTCAAGGCACTCAGGTTTTTGGTAAGCCAAGAACGCACAGTATTGGCGTTTATGGCAAAGGCGATATTTTCCGCTCCGTCGCGAAGGGCAACATTAATGCCGATTAGTTCCGAATTGATATTCAGGAGTGGTCCCCCGGAATTGCCCGGGTTAATCCCGGCAGTATGCTGGACTAATCCTCGAAGGGTTTCGCCGGTCGGCATGGTAATCTCACGACCTAGGGCACTGATAATTCCCTGGGAAACCGTGTTTTGATAGCCATAAGGATGACCAACAGCAATCACTCGCTCTCCCACCATCAAGTCGCCGCCAGGTCCTAACCGCAAAGCAGGAAGAAGTTTCTGAGTTTTCACAAATAAGATCGCCAAGTCATGGTTGGGATCCGCCTATACTTCTTGAGCCGTATGCTCTTTGCCGCCGTAAAGAGTCACTTCCACCGAATCGCGTTTTCCTACCACGTGGCGATTGGTAATAATATAGCCGCGTTCGTCAATTATCACTCCAGTGCCAACAGTATCCCGGCTTCGGTAACGGGACTTGGGAATGCGAACGGTTACAATACTTGCTCGCGTTTTGTGCACAGCTTCAACGATGGGAGTTCGCCGGGAGTAATTAGCGGTCGCTTCGGTACCTAGAAGGAAAAATGACAGGGTGAGAAATAGGTGAGCGCAAAGAAAGCGCGAAGTGTGGTGCATCATCTCTTAAGTCCTTTCGGTAGCTTGGCGATCTCCAATGGAGACCCATAGCTTTCTGCCCCCGCCTCACGACGGGTTTAGCCTTATCGTGGACAACCGATTGCAGAACGACCTTCGTTCTACCTTTAAGAACCGTAGCACGAAAAACCGCAGGGGTCGGAAAAAACTGATTTTTTTTCCTGCAACGATTATGACGGCGATATAGATTTCCTCCCAAGGGAAATCGTTTGCATTCTGGAAAATTGCAAATTTAAGTGCCTGGAAACTTTTCCACTTCAGCAAACATCGACGACCCGGACACTACTCAGCTAAAATAAAGAGTAACCAAATCCTCCTCGACTATCTCCAGGAATAAGGATCCGACATGGCCGCCATTTTGGACGGAAAAAAACTAGCCGACAGCATTCGCGCAGAAATTTCCGAGGAAGCAACCGCTTTCGACAAGAAACACAATATAAAACCCGGATTGGCGGCGGTTTTGGTAGGCGACAATCCCGCGAGTCAAATTTACATCCGCAACAAACGCAAGGCGTGCGCGAAAGTGGGCTTGGAGAGTTGGCTGCATGAACTTCCTGGTGAAACAAAGCAAGAAGATTTGTTGGCCTTGATCGCCAAGCTGAATGCCGACCCAAAAGTCCATGGCATATTAGTGCAACTGCCCTTGCCTCCTCAAATAGACGAAGGCACCGTCCTGCAATCAGTTACAGCAATCAAAGATGTGGACGGCTTTCATCCGGAGAACCTGGGCTTATTAACGCTTGGACAACCCCGCTACTTGGCTTGTACTCCCTCGGGAGTTCAGCAGATGTTGATCCGTAATAACATTTCTCCGGAGGGAAAACATGTTGTCATAGTGGGCCGGAGCAACATCGTCGGCAAACCGTTGGCTTTGATCCTGATGCAAAAGGCCAAACATGCCAACGCCACTATTACTCTTTGTCATAGCCGCACAACGAATATCCCGGGACTTACCCGGCAAGGCGATATTGTGGTCGTGGGGATCGGAAAAGCCCAATTCCTGAAAGGGGACATGGTCAAGCCCGGAGCCGTGGTAATTGATGTCGGTATTAATCGCCTGGATGATGGGAAATTAGTAGGGGATGTGGATTTTGCCGAAGTGGAAAAAGTCGCTTCTGCTATTTCTCCGGTTCCGGGCGGTGTCGGGCCGATGACCATCACCATGCTGCTTTACAACACTTTGCAAGCAGCCAAACTGCAGATAACCCAGTGATTTTGTGGTGGATACTTTAGGCAGCTTTTCGACTCCGACCGCGCATGATATTTATTCCCCTTCCTGGGCCCTTCAAGAACGCCACCATTTCCTGGACGCATTCTCCTTGTCCTAATTCGGCCTCAACTCTTTCCAAGGCAGCGGGTAAGGGCACCTTTTCTCGGAAAATAATACGGAATGCCTGGCGGACTAAATTGATTTCCTGGTTGCTGATTCCGACTCTCCGCATGCCGATTACATTAATTCCAAAAACAGCGTCCCATTCCTGTTGAACGACAAAAGGCGGAATATCCTTGGTGGTGGTGGAGCAACCACTTAGCAAGGCTAATCGGCCAACTCGGCAAAATTGGTGCACGGCGGCATTTCCAGAGATCAATACGTTGTCTTGGATTTTTACATGGCCACCCAACAAGGCTCCATTAGCCAGCATGCACCGGTTGCCGATTTGACAATCATGCCCAACGTGACTGCAGGCCATAAAAAAGTTATGATTACCGATGCGAGTAACCCAAGATTCGTTAGTTCCCCGATGAACTGTCATATATTCGCGAAAGATATTCCCATCCCCAATTTCGACACTGGTTTCTTCATCGTTATAGCGCAGAGACTGTGGCCGTTCCCCAAGAACTACCCCCTGAAAAACAGTGTTATCTTGTCCCATCTTGAGTGGGCCCCGGAGAAAAGCATTCGCCTTAATGATACATCCACGGCCGATTTGTACCGGTCCTTCAATTACCACAAAGGGTCCAATTTGCACATCTTCGCTAATGTTTGCTTCGGGTGAAATCACTGCTGTGGGATGTATTTGCGCGGATTTGTGAATAGACATGAAACACCTATCCCCATTCAGCCGGGAAATGAGTTCCGGGTGGTAATTTAGAACGGTGTTAAGCTGGTGTGGCGAAAAGAGGTCAGGTAAATTTACGCGGAACGGTCCATAGGGTTCTTCACACTAAATGGGCCTGACCCATATTCGCCACACCAGCTTAACACTGCTCTAAAATCAATTAAGATTTGTATCTATATCGGAATCGAAAGATGCAAACTAGACCATTTTAGAGCCGTATTTTCGATATCTTTACTCTCATTAATTTTGCTGATAAAGATTACCCAAAGTAATAAAGGTAAGAAGCTCATCCGTTTTTTCACCGGGGCACAATTATCGCAATCGAAGAATTTAACCCGCTGCCAAAACGGTGGGTTCCAAGTTCTCCGGGCGGCCATTTTCCTGCCACCATTGGAACGCTTCTTTGCGAGACCATTGATTTCCGTTCTCACATTCGGCTAAAGCCTCTTCCAAACTTTCCGCATCCTGAAAGCGGTCATTCGGGGCTTTGCTCAAGCAGCGGAGAATTATTTCCTCCAAGTCCGGAGGAATATCCGGAACAATTTCCGAGAGCGGGGTGACTTGCTCGTAAACATGGGCCATCAGGATTTGCATGGGTGTTTCCCGATCAAACGGCGGCCTTCCGGTCAACAGAAAATAGGCCAACCCTCCCAGGCTGTAAATATCCGTTCGAGCCTCCAAATTGGACTTTCCCATTGCTTGTTCGGGTGACATATAGGGCGGAGATCCCAGTACGATTCCTTGCACGGTAAGTTTGTTGTCATGGTCGGCTGCCACTCCAACGTTTTGTACCAAGCCGAAATCCAGCAGTTTGGCCACATCAAAAACACCCCCGCGCCTACTGGCAATGACATTGCTGGGTTTCACATCCCGGTGGATCAAGTCGATGCTGTGAGCCTCTTGCAAAGCATCACAGATTTGCCGGAGAAAATGAATGGTTCGGGCTGGAGACAGCGGGCCATAGCGATCTACCAATTCCTGGAGACTCATGCCGGGAAGATATTCCATCACGTAGTAAAAGGTGCCGTCTTCCGCCAACCCGTAATCGTAGACTTCGGCGGTGTTCCAATGCGTCAGCTTGGCCATCGCTTTCACTTCCCGCTCAAAGCGAGACATACTGGTGCGATCGCCGTTGTGACCCGGTTGAATGAGTTTAATGGCGCAAGATCGGCGTAACATCATATGTTCGCCCAAATAAACTTCCCCCATCCCGCCGCTGCCGATCAAATATTTTAGTTGATATTGGCCCAGCTTCCGGGCTTGGATGGCTTCTTGATGCAACTCACTGATCTTGTAAGAACCGAAAATGGCAATCGCAGATCCCATCCCCAAAACCGTAATCATGTCAAATAAGGATTGCCAAAGGTGAGGCCCCATGATGGGGCAATTCAGACAGACGGTGAACATCAAGCTAATGGGAATCATGGCCAAGATGCCGACGAAGATTGCGGATCTCTTCCAGGTATTAGGGACAAACGTCCCATAGGCCACAATCAGGGCAAACCAGCGGAGGATATTGCTGGAGTTGGCCAGCCTTAAGACCTCGCCTTGATTGTCCAAAGCAATCTGCCAGTCCAAAACAATCTGGCCATGATGAAACATGACCAATTGCAAGAAGGCAAAGTACAATGCCGCTACCCCGAAGAGAGTAAACTCCAAAACCCGGAGCATGCGAAAAGAATATTTGATCTGAAGGCTCAACAAAGTGGCAACCAACACCAAAATCGCCGAAACCGTGCCTTGGATGATCTGATCGATTTGACCAAAACCAAAGAACTTTATGCCGCCGAATAAACCCCGGACAAAAAAGATGACAAAACCGGTGGCCAAAATAATGGCCACGATTCTCAGCCGGTTGCGAAGGATGCAACTTATTTCCTTGCCATAGGCCTTTCCGGTGCTCTCCGGCATGGCCAAGTTGCACTTGCGTTCCCGTTTGCTTTCCTCAGCCGCCACCGGAGGAAATGCCGTGGTCGTGTCCGAATTCGACCCCAGGGCCAGCTTTCCCTTAATTTCGTAGGAGTTATCCATCAGACAAATTCTCCACCTGGAAGTAGGGTGGTGGTTTTCAATGTTTGCAATCTTGTTGACTCATGCGTAGGCCGTTGGCTGGAGCAGCAGATCTAATTGATGATGCAAATCATCCAAATCTTTCTCCGGAATCACAGGGTGTGCCCCTTTTGTGGGAAAGCCTTGTCCCAGTTCCACCCAACTCCTGCATCCTTGATATTCCGGGAGTTCCTGGATGGAATGAACATCCGGGCTTTTATACACCCGAACAGCAAGCACAAATAATCCCGGCTGCTTATAGGCAAACCTTTTGGCAACGGTTTCCCGCGACCATATATGAAGATGATCCAGCATCTGAATCGCTAACTCACTCTTTACATGGTAAATGCCGGTCACATCCGCAAAGTAACCCAAATCAATTTGTCCTGCAGGTGGTTTTTGATCCTCCACCGCGGACAACAAGGGCTGAGCATCCTCTTTGATTCCCTCTTTTTGTTGATGCAAAAAAGTGGGGTAAAGCCAGAACTTTTTGTGTTCAACCGAAAATTCCCCGTCAGATTCGGAAATCCCCCCTTTGCGGAGAATCAGCGCTTGCTTCCCTTCTGCGAGGGCTTTGCAGATAACAGCCCATTCTTTAAAGGCGAATTTCAGCATCGGAGAACCCTTTTCAGTAAAGCAATTTTAATCCATTATTGGTAGAAGGGGGAAATTTTGACAAGTCGTCATTTTTCGCTTTTCGGTTTTCGAAGCATCAGATCGGTGACGGCATCTTGGGGCAATTTCTCATTATATAAAGTTTCGTAAACCGCGCTGGTAATCGGCATGGCAATCCCCATTTTTACTGCTCGCGTATGAACACTCTGGGTTGTGTAAATTCCTTCCGCCACCTTGGTCATGTTGGCTAAGATTTCTTTCAGAGTGGTTCCTTTGCCGATTAATTCCCCCACTTCCCGGTTTCGGCTATGCCTACTAAAGCAGGTGGTCATTAGATCCCCAATTCCTGCCAACCCATAGAAAGTCTGAGCCTCGGCTCCTAATGCCATGCCAAACCGGGTCATCTCCACCAACCCCCTGGTGATCAAAGCCGACTTGGCATTGTCCCCTAGGTTTAACCCGTCACTTACCCCGGCAGCGATAGCTATGATATTCTTAACCGCAGCGGCAATTTCCACACCAAGCACATCCAGATTGGTGTAGATACGCAATTGTTCCGAGCTGAAAACCGCTTGAACCCATTTGGCCAGCGATAAGTCCTCACTGGCCACCACCACGCTGGTCGGCAGGCCGCGACTGACTTCTTCCGCGTGACTCGGGCCGCTCAGAACCGCTAAAGGTCTGGGACCGGTGAGTTCATCCATAATTTCGCTGGGACGCAGAAATGTATCCCTCTCGATTCCCTTGACCAAACTCAACATGGGAATGGCAGCAGGTATTTGCTTGGCTATGCGGTCAAAAACCTCCCGAAGAAAGGCAGTAGGGATGGCAACAATGATTAAGTCTTTTTGCTCAACTGCCTCGGCAATTTCAGCTGTGAGATGAATTTCTTCGGGTATTTGCACACCTGGCAAAAGCCGGATATTCTCCCGTTTTTCCCGAAGATCTTGGGCGTTTTCTGCTCTGGCACTCCACAGGGACACTTGGTGTTCGGGATTCTTTCCCAGTAACAAGGCGATGGCAGTCCCCCAAGCTCCTGCACCCAAAATCGCAAACCGTTTTGCCATTTATACCTCATAAATTGCCGGAATATTCGGTTGTTCCGGAAAGGGAAAGCCGGGCAACCTACATAATATTTCATTGTAAAGCTTTTGATGCCATGACCTACCTGCCCAGGTCCAGATAGTTGCAAAAAATATTCGAAGCCGGCCGCAAAGGAATGACGATGGTTTACCAATAGAAATCCGACACCGGGAAATATCCTGGTTATTCTCACAAATCTATTGGAACAGGCAAATCGGGACGATGGCCGGTTGTCTTCAACCTTAGCCAATCATCCCGGCACAGGGAGGTTGAAATGGCAGCGCATCTCCGAGTCTTCCCGCACACCGAGGTCCCGGAAGCAGACCCGCAAGAACCCTCTGTCCAGGTTGCCTTGGTGGATTTATTGCCTTTGCTGGCCTTGGCCCACCGCCGCAACTACGTATGGCTGAATGATTTTCTCGACGACCAGGTATTAATCACTCCGGACTTGTATGAAGTCCTACAAGCCTTCCAACGCCGGCCTTCGGCTTGATCGCGGGTTTGTCCCATTGGCTTTTTAAATGTTCTCAGGATACTTTGGGTGGAATGCTCCCCCATGCAATTCTGAATCTTCTGCGTTTTTGCCGGAAAGCTAAGTACTTTGAGAATCTAGGCGAGCATGCTTCAAACCTCAGGTGCAATTCATTGAATTCAGTGAAACACCCCAGCTTGATTGCGGTTGTTTGTCTTCAACCCCATTGTTATAAC
>CAZPPD010000225.1:0-8033 GCA_964588185.1 uncultured Alcaligenaceae bacterium
CCTCTTGGTATTCAGAAATGCCTTCAATCCAAGAGTAGGTCGTGACTTTTACTCTGTCAAAAACTATGCCCACAAATCGGTAATTTAAGGTTTTCCCGAAATTGGGTCTCTCACCTCAATTATTATATCACTTCGCCATCCGGAATGATCGAGCCATTGGGGATTACCACGATTCCATCCCGGATGTAGTAGTTATCCCCGTCTTCGTTTTCTTTCTTGTTGGTGTTGATGATCTGAACGTGTTTCCCAATCCGGCAGTTTTTATCGATGATCACCCGTTCCAATTTGGATCCTTCGCCAACCCCAAGGTGCGGGCCTTCTTTTGATTGTTTGTAAACATCCGGGGTTTCATCCTCAAAATAGTTTGCCCCCATGCATATCACGTCTTTCATGCGAACATTCCTGCCGATGTAGCTCCGTACTCCCAATACACAGCGGTGCAAGTCTGCGCCTTCTTCCACCAGGCAACCGTCACTTACCAGGCACTGTTCAAACCGGGCGGAAAGAATTCTAGTTGCGGGAAGATTACGCATGCGGGTGTAAATCAAATCAGAGGAATAGAAATCAAATTCCGGGTGATCCTGAGTAAGAGCCAAGTTTGCTTGGAAGTAGGTTTTGATGGACCCGACATCCTCCCAGTATCCTTCGAACAGGTGACTTTGGACATGAATGTTCTGATAACAGTTGCTGAGGATTTCGGTTACCACATCATTGGCATCCGGATATTTTTCCAGCAAATCCGCAAGGCTGTCCCGTTTGAACAGATAGATACCCATATTGGCCAGGTAATTCCCTCGGGGATTTTTCATTCCCCATTGTTTCAGCTTTTCGGTTGGGATTTTGTATTCAGATAACTGATCCATGGACTTGGGTTTTTCCACCAAACCATTCACCCGTTTATTTTCATCGGCTTTGAGAATCCCGTATTTGGAAACCTGATCATCCTCCACTGGTAGGGTGGCCAGTGTTACATCGGCATTGCTCTCATGATGCGTCCGGATAAGTTCCTGAAAATCCATTTTGTAGAGCTGGTCACCACACAAAACCAAAACATCCCGGCAAGAATCCGCCAAGACATAGCGAAGGTTTTGCCGCAAGGCATCTGCCGTACCCTTGTACCACTCAGCGGTTTCATTGGTAACCTGGGCGGCCAATACTTCTACGAATCCTTGGCTGAAAGGGGTGAATTTGTAGGTATTGGAAATGTGACGATGGAGACTGACGCTCAGATATTGCGTCAAGACATAGATTTTGGAGAGGTGGCTGTTCAGACAATTACTAATGGGAATATCAATCAACCGATATTTGCCGGCGATGGGAACCGCCGGTTCGCTACGGTGCCTGGTGAGGGGAAATAAACGAGCACCGCGTCCGCCGCCAAGAATCAATACCAATACGTCATGCATGATTGGCCTATGTGGAAAAGGGGGATATTCATGGATTCGCTTGTTTTTGATTATTATGGCAATCCCAAAACTCGTCGCAAGAGTCTTCTTTCAAGAATGGCAGAATTCCCTTTGGAATGGAACTAATAAGGAAATTTTTCGTCCATCTCTGCTTTCGCCAACTCCACCAGGAATGAGGAAAGCCGCTGCACCAACTCCTGCATGAGTTTCTCCCCTTTTTCCGCCGTTGCTTTTGCGGGATTCCCGCCGCCGGTATTTTTGCTGACCAAATGCCAAGGCCGGGTGATACTGATATAGCCCTTGTTGATTCCTTCCAACCGGGTTGGCATTAAAGCTCCTTCGTCAGCCTTAGCCATCTTCATCAGACCCGGAAAGAAGGCCAACCCGAGGCTGGATTCCACTTCGTCAGCATGTTCGCCCGGCTCATCGAAGATGTCCGGGTAAACATCACGAGCCATCTTGTACCAATCACAGACGCAAAGGAAGGCCTCGGTGCGATGGTGGAGTTGGCGAATCAAAGGCTTGATTTCATTGCCGCCATGGCCATTCAAGAGAACTATTTTTCGAACTCCTTGGAGTTCAAATCCCTCGGTCAGGTCGGAAATAATCGCCAATAGGGTTGTCGGGGTTAGGTTGCAAGCCAACCCGCCGGGAACTTTCAGATGATTAGTATTCACGCCAAAGGGAATGGTCGGCAACAGAAGAACCTTGGCCCCCGCGGTAAATGCCTGTTCGCAGGCACGGTCTCCGAGCACTTCGACTTGGAAGTTATCGGTGCCGTAGGGCATGTGTAAATTGTGTGGTTCGGTAGCACCAAACGGGAGCACCAGGACCTCCCATTTGTGTTGTCGGATGGCGTCGTGACTTTGTTCGGCGAGAATCCAGGGCCGGGGGGATTGGTTGGGCATTTTTCCTCACTGACCTCAAAAATCAAGAATGGAGAATATCTAGGTGCTCTGTTTTCTATCACAGCATTCGCGGCGCTCAAATTTTGCTGACTTTTCAACCCTAGAACTTCCCTGCACGAACCGCCCAGGGCCAAATACTCCCGCCACTACGCGATTTATTTTTTATCGTGTGTCTAAGTCCTTTTGAAGCCAATTCCTGCCAATCACCGATTGGATTTGGTCTTTTCTTGCCAATGGGAGACATTTCATCGATTGACATCGTTGGGCATTCATTTCACCGTCAACTAACGGCCTTTACGGTGGCAGCAATCCAGTATCAAGCGACCTTCCTTCCCGGCTGACTTTGGTATCCATCAGGATGGTTCACATGCCATTGCCAGGCAGTTTCGACAATGGCTTGCAGGTCTTGGTATTTCGGTTGCCACCCTAATTCCGACTGGACTTTATCGGAAGATGCTACCAGGGTTGGGGGGTCCCCCGGGCGGCGGCCGGCTTCCTCGACGGGAAAGGAGCGGCCGCTGACTGCTTTCACCGATTCTATCACCTCGCGAACACTATATCCGCGGCCAATTCCAAGATTGCAGGTGAGCAGCTTGCCGGGTTGCAATTCTTCCAAGGCGAGTAAGTGGGCTTCGGCCAAATCATCGACATGGATGTAGTCGCGGACACATGTTCCGTCGAGAGTTTGGTAATCTGTCCCGAAGATCTTAATGGATGCCCGTTGCCCTAGAGCCGCTTGGATGACCAAAGGAATCAGGTGGGTTTCCGGAGTGTGGTCTTCCCCGATATCTCCGTCGGGACTGGCTCCGGCGGCATTGAAGTACCTCAGAATGGCCACTCCCCAGTCATAGGCTTGGGAGAAATCTCCCAAGGCTTTCTCTACAGCCAGCTTGGAATTGCCATAAGGATTGATGGGCCGGGTGGGAGCCTTTTCGGTGATGGGGTTTTCTTCGGGGACACCATAAACAGCCGCGGTGCTGGAAAAGACAAACCTCTGCACCTCATGGCGGCGGGCGGCTTCCATCAGGTGAATGGTGTTGACCAGGTTGTTGTGGTAGTAAAGTGACGGATTGGTGACCGACTCACCCACCTGGGCAAAAGCGGCATAGTGAACGACGGCTTCTGGCGAGTGTTGCTGGAAGACTTGGTCCAGGAGAGTGCGATCTGCTAAATCTCCAATGATGAGTTGATCCTGCGGGACGGCTTGTTCGTGGCCATTAGTGAGATTGTCGTAGACCCACACCTCATGGCCCCGGGTGCGAAACATCTTCACGGCGTGGCTGCCGATGTAACCGGCTCCACCGGTAACCAAGATCCGCATGATTTAACCTCTTGTTTCCTCATACGAATTATGTTTGTAGGACGGTTCTCCTGGACCGCCCCATTGTCGGGCCTGGAGACCCGACCTAAAAACATTTGTCAGGCCTGGAGACCCGACCTACCAAAATTTGTTGGGCCTGGAGACCCGACCTACCAAACTTGGGTCGATTGGGTGGGATTGGTGGCATGCTTTCGGGCCGAATTACTATTGGGCTTGTGGCTGCAACTCCACAGCCCGAAAGCATGCTCGTGGCCCGGACATGCTTTCGGGCCGGTGGGTTGAGGCAACGGACTCAACTGATGGTTCGGCCAGAAAGCATGCCACCCAATCGTCTATCAGGCCTGGAGGCCCGACCTACCAGTGCTAGGATAACTGCCACATCAGCATCTTTAGGCTATCGCCTAGTTTGCCGTTCACTCCCAGGGCGGCACTGGCTTCGTAGCCGCTGTGGACCATGCAGTGTTCGCAGCGGGGATCCTGACCATGACCGTAGTTTTCCCATGGGGTGTTGTTAATCAGATCATCGAAGGTGTCATGGTGCTCATCGGTAATGAGGTAGCAAGGTCCCTTCCAGCCTTTGATGTTTCGCGTTGGGTTACCCCAAGCCGTGCAGGGGATCTCTCGTTTCCCGGTCAAGAATTCCAGGTAAACAGGAGAAGTGGCCATTTTGTATTTCTTTAGGAGCTTCTCGGCGTTCTGGAACTTTTCGCGAATGTCATCTCGAGTCAGGAAGATTTCCGCCGCACCTTGGGGATTGGTTTCGCAAACCGCCGAGTAACCATAAGCCGGGGAAAGCATAAAACCATCGACGCCTAGCTTGGTCAGGTAAGCGAACAAGGCATCGATCTCATTGATGTCGGTTTCCTTGAAGACCGTTGTGTTAGTGCAAACCAGGAAGCCGGCTTCTTTGGCTGCTTTGATTCCCTCAACCGCTTGCTTGAAAACGCCCTGGCGTTCGACGGCCATGTCGTGGGTTTCTTCCAGGCCATCCAGGTGAACGTTGAAGAAGAACCGGGAGGTCGGCTTAAATTCGTGGAGCTTTTTCTTGATAAACATGCCGTTGGTGCAGAGGTAGATATGCTTGCGGCGATTGAGGATTTCTTTTACCAGGCGGCCGATTTCCGGGTAGATCATGGGTTCTCCGCCGCAGATGCTGACGATGGGAGCACCGCATTCGTCCACCGACTCCAAGCATTCTTCGACGGACAGTTTTTCCTTGATGGTCGATTCATATTCCCGGATGCGGCCACAGCCGGTGCAGGTCAGATTGCAGGCATGGAGTGGTTCCAACATCAGGACCAGGGGGAAACGTTTTTGCCGAGTCATTTTCTTTTTGGCAATGTAACCCGCCATCGACATGGTCAGTGTTAGTGGGAAGCGCATTTATCTGCTCCTTAACAGAAATGAATATCACTTGTTGGCAGCTAGATTTGCAAGCAATAAACCGGGGCAAATTTGCTACCAAGATTTGTTAGTTAACCGGAAGGTCCGAAGGTACTTGATAACCGACTTCTCGCGGATTTTTTGGTTTCCCGTTTCGATGGTGCCCATTAACGGATACCTTCACTTCGACCGGGGGCTTGTTTTCTAACCCGCATTCTGATTGATAACGCCCCAAAGCCATCAACGGGAAGTAAAGACGATAATAATGGTATTTTAGATAGAACACCTTGGGGAAGCCGGTTCCGGTAAAAGGTTCTTCCTGCCAGTTGCCATCGGGGCCCTGCGTGGCGATCAAATAGTCGATGCCGGCCTTGACTTCGGAACATTTGGCTTCTCCGGCAGCAATCAAACCCAATAAAGCCCAAGCAGTTTGCGATGCGGTCGTTTCACCTTGGCCGGCTAATGCCGGGTCGTCATAGCTGCGGCAAGTTTCTCCCCATCCTCCGTTGGGTTGTTGGACTTTCTTGAGCCACTCCACTGCCCGGCGAACCATTTTGTGGTTCCTATCAAAACCAATGGACTCTAGTCCTTGTAACACCTGCCAAGTGCCATAAATGTAATTGACTCCCCAGCGTCCAATCCAACATCCGCGTGGATCTTGGCTTTGTTGAATGAAATGAATGGCCCTTTTGACTTGGGGATGGCCGATGGAAAAATGGAAACATCCCAGTGCTTCCAACACTCGAGCGGTAATGTCGGGGCAACTGGGGTCCAGCATGGCGTTATGATCGGCGAAAGGGATCTGGGTTAAGACTTCGTGATTGATATCCCGGTCAAATGCGGCCCACCCGCCGTCACCATTTTGCATCCCCAACAGCCAATTCAAACCACGGCGAACGGGGAGAATGTAACGGGCGGATTCATCCAGGTGCTTCAACGGCTTGGAGTGGCCGTTTCGTTCGTAGTAGTAGTTAACCTTTCCGTTCCCGTTTTGAGACGGTCCTCCGGGAACAGAGTATCCGGTTCTGGCTAATGCCATTAAAACCATGGCGGTGTCATCGGTGTCCGGGTAAAAGCCATTGTGGTATTCGAAGAACCAGCCGCCCGGTTGCAATTCCGGAGTCAGCAAACTCCAATCCCCGGCTCGGCGAACTTCCTTGGCAAGTAACCAATGCACGGCTCGAGCGATTGTTTCCGTATGCTGCTTTGATCCGGCAAAGGCGAGGGCATTCAAGGAAATGGCAGTGTCCCAAACAGGAGAGAAACACGGTTGCAGTCGAATCGTGTCCCCTTCCTCGATCATCAAGTCATCCAGTTGTTTCTGTGCCCAGATCATTTCCGAGGAGTGATCAGGATATCCCATGCACCGCAGAGCAATGACGGTGTAGATCATGGGCGGGAAAATAGCCCCTACCCCATCGCTTTCTTCAAAGTGCTCCAGCATCCATTTGGCGGCGCGGAGAACGGCATGGGCTCGAATCGTGGTTAAAGGTTTCTGTAGAAAGGACTGGAAAAACTGCCGCCAACCGTTGGTCTTGCGGTTGTGGAAGTCGGTCGGCTTGGCATCAAACCATTTCAGGATTTGATTGACCCACAAGAAGAAATTATTCCAGGTCAACCACCGCTGCGTTGGCCGTTGGGGCACACCACACTTTTCGGGAGCTTCCACGAATAATTCGGGAATCCCTTGTTCCGGGACCAGTCGGCGAACCGGTTTGTAGGCATAGAAGATACTAAGGGGGATAACGATGGTGCGGGTCCAGCTGGACATGGCATAGATGTTAAAATAGAACCACCTCGGCATAAACATCATCTCGGGGGGAACTGCCGGGCAGTTGTCATAAGGCAGCTGACCTAACAATGCGAGGTAAAATCGAGTGAAGCTATTGCACTTCACCGCTCCGCCCAAAGAAAGAATGATCTTGCGCGCTTTTTGCATATAAGGGGCACTGGTATCATGTCCAGTCAGTTTTAAAGCGAAATACCCTTTCACCGTAGTGCTTAAATCCGGAGGTCCACCAGGATAATTATTCCAGCCGCCTTCGGGAGTTTGTTGTTCCAACAGATAATTGGCAGCTTTGACACATTTCTCGCTTTTTTCCCTGCCCAGAAAGGTCATCATCAAAATATATTCCGACTCCAGAATCGTATCTCCTTGGAGTTCGGCTACCCAGTGACCGTCGGCGTGTTGTTGGCGAGTTAGGCAGTTGCGAGAAGCATCAATGGCAGACGAAAGGGGATTAAAGGGTGAATCCTGGTGGAGATTTTGACGTGAACGCGGCGAGAGAGGACGAATCAATTCAGCTGTGGACATCCCTTCCCAACTTTCTTTTCGTTAACGAATGTAGCCCTTGCATTTTCACAAGGCGCGTTACTTTACTCTGTCCAATAAACCACTTCAAGGGCAAAGCAGACTATCTATATCCTTTATTACGCTCGAATTTTGCCCAATTTACGCATCTTGATAAAGAAGGGCGATTTTCACTTCAGGAAATATCCTACTCATCGTATTTCATACCTGTGTTCCAGGGGTTGTGTTTCTTTGGATTGGAAAACTGAGGCAACCGGTCTTACGCGCAAGTTCCTTAGGTCAAAACGTTCACTCTGTGGAAAGGGAGAAGGAAGGATTAACCAGAGCCGGTGCGCTCCTACAAGGCGGCATCACCTCGACTGATCTATTTGAAATACCTCTAAGCTAACCCATTTGGTCTTTTCGCCAATGGGATTAATCTCCCTCTCTTCCTCGTCCTCGAGGGCGTTCACCATAGATGGTGTGGTCTGGCATTTTGCCAGGCCACACCCATACATTTTCCTTTTTTCCGTGAGATAATTCCTAAGATTGTTGCGGTCCGGGTTTAATGGACTTCTTATGTTTTTCCACTTCCGCCGTTAGTTCCTCAATCACCTTGGGATTCTGTTTGGCCACGTTAAACCGCTCTGAACGATCCCGGTTCAGGTGGAAAAGGAGAGGTGGATTGTGAACCTTGATTTTTTGCGGGGCACCTCTGGCGAAAC
>CAZPPD010000226.1:0-8026 GCA_964588185.1 uncultured Alcaligenaceae bacterium
CGGAAATCCGCAGGCGCAGTTCAGCGAATTCCTTGTCTGCCAGATCCTTGTCTTGAGAAAACGAATCGATTTGCCATTCCAGTTTTTCGATTGCGCCTTGCAATGTCTGTTGTTGATTTTCCAGCTTTGTTAAGTCTTCGGCTTGGACCCCCTTGAAGAATGCCTGCCACCAAATAGGAGACCACCAATGGCTGTTTTTTCTTGCTTCTGCAAATGGTTGGAGCAACGTTATTTGACTTGAAAGGCTGTCCAATTCCTTCTGTCTTTCTTCGCGTTCCCGGGTAAGCTCGGTGATTTGCTTTATCAGAGGTTCGGATTTGTGCCGGCTCTCTTGATACTTTTCCATTAACTTGTTCAAGCAAGCAGAAGGCAAGTCCGAATTCGGGAACTCAGGATTGCCCTCATCATAAGCATCAAGCACACGGCAAATCTCTTTTTCGACATCCTCCGCAATACGGGCCAGGTTTTCCAGTTGCTTCGCTTCCAGTTCCTTTAACTCATGGTGACGACGGGAAAGTTCCGGCAGTTGCTTCCAAATGGATTCTTCTTCGGGATGCAGTTGAAGACGCCGTTGGTTTTCGGCAATGGCTTGGCGAGCACAATCCAAAGATCTTTCCCGTAAAATTCGACTCCGCTCGGCAAAGGTGAAAGCCCGGCTGGTTGGCGGAAGCTCCTCGATAGACTCGTCTTTGCTCAGACAGCGAAAGGCGTAGATATTGTCCCGGCCATTTACCAGCGAAAGAATGTGGTCGATTCCTTCGGAGGTCGGCGCAAGTAACAATACGCGCTGACCGGCTTTTGCCGCTTGGAATATGATTTCGCCGGCAACCCGAGATTTTCCCGATCCCGGCGGACCTTGAATCAAACACAGGTCAGGAGTGGAGAAGGCTTTGGCGACCGCTTCTTTTTGATAGGGATCCAAGCCCGTGTCGCTTACGGAAAGAGATTCCGGTGGAAAGTTTGGGAGTTGGGTGACGCTGCCGTTCAGCAGTTGACTAAACAGATAAACCATTTCCGGTTCGGTATCTACGCTGGGGGGTTTACAAGGTAACTTTTTGGGCAAAGGAAGGGAATTGAGGAGTCCTTCTTGGCGGGCCAAGACCACCAATTCTTTTTGTTGGGGCGTTGGAAACCACGAAACAATTTCTTGCCAGCGTAAATCGTCGCCATCCAAGGCAGTTGAATGCTCTCCCTGTCCATTAGGTTTCTGTGCGAGGGCAGTAGAAAGGCTTCCGGAGCTTAACGTATCTCGGGAAGTCATCGAGTATCCTCAGGTGCAATTTCCAAACCGGGAACCATTTCTCAATGTTCCTCACAAATCGCCTAATTGGGGGATATGCCTACAAGGCTGGAAAAGGAGAATATTACCTTTATTCATTTAAACTTAGGAGAACTTGAAACATCCGGAGTTAAGTATTCTCTTGAAGTTACGACCAGTTTGCAAGAAGGAAAGTTCATTTAATCTTTAAAATTCAATTATTCATCAAAAAATAATTGATGCCAAATATTCATACTTTCACAGCAAAACACATTGGTATTAAGGTGCTTGCGGCAAAAACCCAAAGGGCAATCAATTTGACGATTGTATTGCGAATCCCCCACTTCTTACTATCGGTAGATATTAACTCATACTTTGATTCCGGGTTTTCACTAAATCTTAGGTCATTATTTTTGTTTGGTGCTTTTTACCTGAATGGAAACCTTTCCCAGCACCCGAAGCAGGGGAAACATAGGGGTTAAAGACCGGACTTCATGCCAGTTGTGGTCGGTAATCTTTAAGTGAGTAGCTCCCACGTATCCTTTGCCCAAGGTTGCATCCATGGGAACCCAGCGGCCGCGAATCCAAACCTCGGTCCACATGTGAAAAGCAAACACCGGACCCCGGCTCACATCCGCATAAATCAAGCCAATTGCCGTGCGCGAGGGGATTTTGGCAGCCCGACACATGGCAGCCATGAGCATGGAATACTCACTGCAATCCCCTTCCAATGTCTTAGCCACATGGTCGGCGGTTGCCATGGCTTCATGGCTGCGGCTTCGCATATTGCGGCGAACCCAACTTTCGATCCGCAATGCTTTTCGCCAGGGATCGGTTTCACCGGCGACTGCCCGAGCGGCAAATTGTTTTACTTTGGAATCATCACTCTTGATAAAGTAGGAACTTTGGAGACACTCGGCACCTGGTTCTTCCGCGATTTCACTGGCAGTGGCCCGGACATGGAGTTCAAAAGTATCCCCGGAGATGTTTTTGATACTCTGGCGTAGACTTTGAGCGAAAGTTGATTGCGGATCCTCTTCTTCTTCAACCTTGATGAGGTAAACAGCTTCTTTAGTGGTGTAAGGTTGGGGAATGCGTCTATTCAGCTTGATGAATTGGTTGATACCGATGTCGGTCAGAGAAGCAATTTTTCCCGGAGCAAGGGCTGCTTCTCGGGTCGTTCGGTACAGGACTAATTTTCCCAATCCCGGCATTACTACTTGAGAGCGAACGGTTTCCAAATCCTTATCCACCCAGGAGATCATTGCCGGCAGTTGAACATTTTGGAACTTCTCCGGTTTGGTTTCCACGCGGAGAAGTTTCTTTTTGTTCTTACCGCCCAGCACATCCACCATTTCGTAGTCTTGCACATGAACATGGGTGTCCACCACCAGGTTGATGCTGGGTTCAAAACTCTTGAAGGTAAACTTGTCTCCCGGTTTTACCTTTCGGTCTTTCAGCAAGGTTTGCTGCTTATACAAACCGATGACGTTATCATCCCAAGGCACGGGGGGAAGTGTTTTGGTTCCATCCAGGACCAATTTCATTTGTTTACCCTGGACGGTGCCGATTAACTCCATCCTTTTTTTTTGGCCGAGAAATTGTTGCAAATGAATACGGGTAACTTTGCCGTCTTTGGTTTCGTCCGTTCCGGTATTCATGCGGAGGGAAATAATCGAATTAAAACGTTTCACCTTCAGGTACAAAGCCATATTGGTCCGGTAGATAGTCATGTTATTTATCTGGTATTCTTTGACCGTGGTGCGAACATAGCCGGCCTTGCCTCCTTCCAAATAAGCGGCATCCCAAAGGTCCGATACCATTTTCCCATTCGGAGCCTGAGCCTGTGCCAAACCGGAAATCGTGAAGATGCCAAGCAAAGTCAACTTAAAGATTCGCACGCCCTTCTCCTTTTGGAATTTGATTCAGTCGAATGGTGTCAAGTTTTATCCAACCTACCTGGTTGAATGTTGAAACTACCTTTGTCCCTAGATTGACGCAAGTCCAAGCCGGTGGAGGATATTAAACTGGTTTATCTGTGGAAAGTGGGAATTGAAAATGACTCTCGGCTTAATCCGGAAATTCCCACTGCTTGCCTGTTTTGAATGTCTTGATTTTCAGTCCCTGTTTGGAACTGGTGATGGTAACTGCTCCTTCTTTTTGCGTGGTCAAATAAGTTGCTCCAATGTCCAAATAAGGGTTCTGCCATTGCCGATTGCCCTTTCGTTTTCCTTGGCAACTAACGACAACTTTGGGCTTTGCCCAATTTGCCCAGAATTCTTGGTTCGCAGAAGGGCTGCCATGATGAGGAGCCATCAGGATGTCCACAGGGATAGGTTTATGGACCTTGAAGCGATTTAGCCCCTCCTTCTCCAGATCTCCGGTCAGCAGAATGCGGTGATTCTGATGTTTTATAAGCAAGACCATACTTCTGGCATTCTCAACTCCCGGAGGACCAAGTTCCGGCGGATGTAGCACCTCCATTTGGACAGAACCCGATTGTAAATGATCCCCAAAACTGACACTCCGAAGAGGAACTTCACGAACTTGGATGGTTTTCAATGTTAAGCGTACTCCTTCAAGATCTCTTTCCGCAAAACTTGGATTGCAAGTTATCTGACCGACTGGGAATCTCTCCAATATTGCCGTCAAACCATTGAAGTGATCCAAATCGGCATGGGAGAGAAAAATTTCATCGATCTGGCGGATGCCCTGATGCCACAAGAAAGGTGCAATTTTCTTCCGAGTTACTCCCGGTCCGGTGATTGCTCCTGCATCGTACAAAAGAGTTCTGCCATCCGAGGTTTCCAACACGACGCAACTGCCATGGCCAACCGAAAGAAAAGTACATCGCAATCCTTCGGGAGTAGAACGAGTGAGACTGGTACTAAGCCCAATGCAAAGCCAAAGTATGATTGCCGGGATCATCCAGTACCAGCGGACCCACTGGACCGGAAAGGCAATCCAGCCAAGAAGCAACAAATAAAACCCGATTATCCACCACTCCGGAATATCCGGGATATAGAAATAAGCCCCCGGAAATTGTTCGGCGAGACGAACTAAGGTCTGACAGAATTGGAGACATCTTGTAACGATCCAAGCAAACACGTAGGCAAGCGGCAAGAAGATTACTCCGGACACCAGCATGATAAATCCTGCCAGCAGAGCGATTGAAATCAACAAGGCAACGGGCGGCCCGATGATTGCTCCGGATGGAGAAATAACATGAAATCGGTAGGCGATTAGGGGAGTTAACGAAAACCAAACCAAGAATGTGACGCCGTAAACGACGCCTATTTTCCGGATGGACCAAAGGAACATTTTTATCCACAAAGGGCGCTGTTGATCCAACAGTTTTTCGGTGCTTTCCTTTTCTCGCAGAGATAAATAGCTTCGGCTCCAGTAAAGGATCACTACTGCCAGAAAGGAGAGCTGACAACCCGCATTAAATATAGTTGCCGGATTCCACAAACAGACCAGCAACCAGGCGAAGGCCAACGAATTAGCGGGCAGTATTACTTTTCGGAGACTATATCCAATCACAAAGGTATATATCATCAACGTCGCCCGCATGACCGGCGGTCTTGCTCCGGTCAACAAAGCATAGGCGAACAAAAATCCCAGAATGATAAATGAACTTTTTCGCCGAGAAATATAAGTGCTTTGAAAACAGATTCGTAAGAACCAAACCAGGATGACCAAGTGCTGACCGGAGATCGCAAAGAGATGAACTATCCCGGTTCGCTGATATCGGTCCCATTCTTCCGTCTCCATTGCCGACTGTTGGCCAAGCAACAAAGCCAAAGCCATTTTCTGTTGTTCGGGCGGTAGAATCTTCTCGATCAGTCTTCGCGACCAAATACGAACCCCTTCTAAATAAGAAGGCAGCGACCAGCTGAATCCGCGCTTCCGAAGCTGGATCGCTTCTGCCGTATTTTGCAAACGCAAGGTTGCACGAATGCCTCGGTCTTGCAAAAAGGATTGATCCAACTCGCCGGGGTTGCTGGGAGGCAATAGCCTTTGTAATTGGCCCAGAACTACTACTTCATCGCCTGCGTGAAAATCGAACAGGGAATCCGGAACGGAAAGCAACACACTTCCCGAAGCATCCACCCAGCGATTGTCCTCATAGAAATGCGTTACCTCCAACTTCACTTGGCTAAAATCTTTGGGGGAAAAGGTCCGCAGTGGATGTTCTGTTTTTCTTTTGAACTGAGGTTCATCGCAGAGAAAGCCTCGAATCCGGCATAAGATCGGCTCTGTTCCGGCAAAGTCCCGGATATCCGAAGGACCGGGGGGAAGCTGCCGCCAATGGTGATAAGCGGCACCCAAAAAAAGCAAAGCCAACCCCAGCCAAACAACTGCGGGATAATTCTCCTTCTTGAAATAAACCCAAATCCAAACCGTTAACGAAACGCCAGAAACAAGCAGGGAAAGGTGAAAGGAAACGCCGTAAATCCGGTCGAGCACTACGCCGATTGTCCATGCCGTCGCGGCAGGAACCAAAGGAGCTTGCCAGAAAATCGGTATAGCGGATGAGGTCATATAGGAAAAGTAAAAAGGATTGGAAAACCCAATTCCCCCGATTTGACAGGGTGAATTTAATATCCCATTGTTAGGGCAGGAGTCTTAATAGACCGGTTACTGTAGACCGCCCCTCCGGAGTCCACAGTTACGTTTGACCGGAAAAATTTCTCGGTGCCTAGGTGGCATTCCCGCAGCCTACCTGGAGGATCATTGGTTCAAAATAAATAAAGGATGCTGCAGTCATGGTAACCTCTGAACTCGGGGCATGTGAATGGTTTGTTTGGGATTTGCGGCGAAGTAATCTGATTGACCGAGGTCAGTTGGATCAGGTAGTTAGTGAATTCATCCATAGTAACCCATCTGCTGAGCCCCCCCAACTTGCTGATTATTTGGTCAACCAAGGTATTCTCACACAATTTCAGGCCGACCGCCTGCTTCAAGGAAAAACCCAAGGCTTTGTCCTTGGGCCTTTTACGTTAATGGATTCATTGGGCGTCGGAAGTATGGGCACGGTCTACAAAGCCGTTTCCAAGACGGATAACAAATGGTACGCCGTCAAAGTGCTCCCGCGCCGAAGTATGTGGAATGTCCGTATCGCCCGCCGCAAAGTCCGGGCTTTTGAAGCCTGCAAGCACCCTTCGGTTGTTCCCTTCGTTGATGTGGGAACCTCCGGGGGAATGCACTACCTGGCTTGGCCGTTTGTGGAAGGAGAAACCCTCGACAAATATGTTGCCCGCCATGGCCGGCTAAGCCCGGAAGTATCCGCGCAGCTCGGCTTTCAAATGGCAGAGGGCTTGGAAATCTCTCACCAGAACGGGCTTTTCCATGGGTTATTTAAGCCCTCCAATGTCACAATCGGCGTGGACGGCCAACTTCATATCCTGGACTTCGGGATCGGTTGTTTGCTGGCAGAAACCGAGGGGGAATCTCTGGTAGACACCATGTCGACCGCCAATTCGGTGGCTTCGGGATTGGATTGCGCCAGCCCGGAAAGTATTATGGATCCTACCAACCTTACCCCCGCCGGCGACCAATATAGTCTGGGATGTTCGCTGTACTATTGCGTGACCGGACAGTACCCGTTTCCCGATGGAACGGCTGCCGAAAAGATGATGGCGCATCAATTTAAGGAGCCGACTCCGGTCTTGGACCTCAACCCGGATGTTCCCGGGGAACTGGTGGAAATTATCGAACGCCTGATGCAAAAGGCTCCGGAAGATCGCTTTCCCTCCTCCGGAGAGGTCGTGGAAGTGCTACGGCCATTGGCTGGAGCCATGGAAGACGCTCCGCAACCAGAGATTCAAGGCGGAGCCATTAATTCCCCCACCATGGATACGCCTCCCATGGGCGGAACCCCGCGGGCAGCGATTCCAACCATGACAAGCCTGCCATCGGCGGGTGCTCAACACCAAGCTTCCCCTATTGGCTCGCCGCCCCGTTCAGCTGCTCCAACCATGGCAAATATGGGTAGGCCCAACAGCTTGCTGGACCAAATGCCGACGCGGAATTCTCTGCGCAACACGCAATCCCACCAAGCGGTCGAAACGCAAAAGATGGAACCGGTTCCTCAACAAGCTGCAAATCCAGCGCAAGCTACTCCGACCGATCAAGAACGAGTGATCCCCGGAGCCATGGATGACGTTGAGGATTCTAAATTTGAAGAGCGATTCGGCCCTATCGGGATCGCACTTGGAGCCATTTTGGCGGCAGTTCTGGCTTGGTTTGTCGCCTCCCGGCTCTTCTAAATTCGCCAATATCTAAAAGAACCGAAACCCGCGTCATGCGGGTTTTTTGTTTTGTCACCCGGCATTCAAGTGAGTGGTAATTTAAATCCAACCAGATGGTCAGTTTTGAAGTAGCCCGAAAACAAGACAAGAATGGCATCTACAATAGTCCAGGGCTAGAAGAGCGGGCGATTGGCCGCGAAGGAGAAATCTTCTGTTCTCTAAATAGCAATACCCAGCTTGGAAACTGGGTACTGCGGCGAAATCGGATTAAATACTTTGGATTTAATTCTTTTTCTTTTTTCTGCCAGGAAAGATTTGAACCGCTTGGGCCGAATCTTGGTTTCCGGGAGCAGTCATAACGCGGACGCGCATTCCTTCACGAATGTCGCTAACGCTGCCGGGGGTAGCTGGATCGCCTTTCTTCTTGCCTCGGGTTTCGACCTTCGTGTCTTTGGTCAACTTGAAGGTGTACTCTTTTCCTTCCGCAACGACTTTGCCTTTCTTCTTTTTTGCA
>CAZPPD010000227.1:0-8014 GCA_964588185.1 uncultured Alcaligenaceae bacterium
AAAGAAAGTCCTGGAAAAGATCAAAAAGAACTCCAAGTAAAATCCGGAGTTCCTTCTAAACCTGTTCCGATGAAATCAAAGCCCACCGAAGTTTTCGGTGGGCTTTTGCATTGGTCATCTATTTTGGGTGAAAATACGGTTGTTAATGCCATTCCCACTATTGGTAATCACATTGATGTTTAACCACCCCGGACCATTCCTCGTCCCAATGCGATTTCCGGCTCCATTGCCGCTGTTGGTAATCACATTGACGTTAACTCCTCTACCAAAGCCGGATCCAAAGGATCCCCCGTTGTTTGCGAAGATGGTATTATTCACCCCGTTGCCGCTGTTACGAATGATATTTCGGCTCACTCCGCGAAACACGTTCCGGATCAATGGATATTGTCCTCGTTGCGGGGGACAAACATTGTGAACCGGTGCTGGGGGAACGTACCGGTTCCGGGAAGGAAAATGCCGCAGATGTTGAGCCCCGGCAAACCCGCTCATACCAAGTGTCAGCGCAAGGGTAGCTATGGTTGCAAGCAACTTGTTCATTGTTGAACTCCCTGTTGTGATGGTTTTTGCTAGACGGCCTCAAGTTGTAGTAGGTCGGGTAACCCGGCCTGACAGGCATTCCTGTTGATCATCAGCTACCAACTTGAGCCCTGCTCTAAAAAGAGTTAAGTTTCGTTATTTTCCATTCTGCTGAGGAAACGACACAACCGTCACAACTTGCGCAAACTTTCCGGCTAAAGGGGTAAGGGAGTCAAACTCCACCCCGCGGTAATCGTGCGATCTCCCCAAAAATTCGTACCCTAGAAACACCCCGAGCTACTGCAACCCGGCAAATCTTCCCAGTACTTCAACCGGTTTTTAAAACTACCAAACCGTTTGCCAATGAGGCGTGCAGAGCGAACACAGAGTGGCAAGAATGGGAACAGACAAAGCCCTGGATTGCTCCAGGGCTCCTATGGAATTACTTACCCTGGAAAGAGATCCAATTCTTCCTCGCGTTTACCAAGGCGAGCGAACAGATCGGCCACTGCTTCGGACCGTGCAGTGTTCCGGCCGCGCAGTTTCTTGAGTGCATTTCGAACTCGTTTCCCGGCAACCTCATCTTCCTCACCGTCACTCGGCGGGTCGGCTATTCCTTGTGGACTGGAATTGCCCTTGGCCAAGCTCCATTCCGCGTCTGCCTTATGAGAACCGGATGTGTGGGCGGCACCGCCAAGGTATTGGAAGACACTGTCGGAAGAGGTATCGACGATCCAGATGTCATCTACATCGTTTGGGTCAATAGTTATTCCGGTCGGGTTACCATTGCCGGTATCGATTGCCCAGTTCCCCAATTCTTTGCCGGTAAAGCTGTATTTGTAAACTCGGTCGGTGGTAGCGCTGTTGACCACCCAGAAGCTGGTCCCGTCTGTAGCAATCCCGGTTGGAGCACCGGCGGACAGGTCAAAATCCGAAGTGGGATTGTGGGTTCCCGATGTGAAGGAGGCTCCGCCGGCATAGCGAAAGACTTTGTCGGCATCCCGATCGACAATCCAAATGTCGGTGCCATCAGTTGCAATTCCTTCCGGACGCGAGATTCCTCCTGCCTTCCAGCTACCGAAGCTATTGCCGTCGTCGTCGTAGAGGTAAACTCCGAAGTCGGCATCAACCACCCAAACAGTTTTCCCGGAAGGATCCGAGGTTGCTCCCCGAGGACTGGTGTTGCCGGAAGCCAAAGCATAGTTGGTAATATAGGTGCCGTCGGCTTGGTATTCGTAGGTGTCATCGGCGGTAGTGTCCACCACGTAGAATTTGGCATCCGGCAGGCCGCCGCCCGCAAAGTTCTCAGCACCCGGCGTAATTACTGCACCCGCAGGAGCATTGGAACTGACCGAGCCGGAATCATACGTGGTTGTTGTGCCGCTACCGGTGATGTCGCCGTAGTACCAAGCATCCAAAGAATTGGCGTTTGTATCATCTGGGAAGCGAGTAGCGGCGTCCGGAGCACCTCCTGACAAATCGAGGTTCACCTTGGTGTAGACATGATCGCTGAGAGAATTGTCATCCCAACCGACACTGTCAAGAATGGAATCCCAGGGAGTGGAATCGAGCTTGCCGTCATTGTTGGTATCCAAATCCTTGCCGGGGGTGCCGGTGAAGCCGCTGACCAAGAGGAAAGTTATCGACCCATTTTCAATAGCTCCGCCTTCCAAATCGCCAATGTTGGTTGCCGGGTCTACTTCACTTCCCCAAGGATGTCCGGTGGTGTAATTTCGACCGAGAAGAAAAAGTCCGTTGGAACCTGTAGACAGGGAACTTAGATCCTGGGCATTATCAATGATGCCGGCCGAAGAGGCATCGCCTTCGATCTCCAATAACCAAACATCGGTAAGTTTAGTGTCGGCCCCCGCACGAATTTCCACATATTCCCGGGAGTCATCGCTTCCCGTTGGATTGACATAGAATTCATTGAGGACCAAAACGCCACCAAAGTTGCGATCCCCCGGAGTAATCACCGCACCTTCAGGCGCATTGGAACTGATGGAGGTCGAACTATAGGTGGTCGTGGTTCCGGATCCTTCAATATCGCCGAAGTACCAGGCATTTGCGGATTGGGATGCCGTATCGCCGGGGAAGCGAGTGGCGGCATCCGGGGCTCCGGCGGAGAGGTTTAGTTCGGCAGAGCTGTAAACATGATCGGATAAGCTGTTGTCGGTCCAACCGACGCTATCCAACACACTTCCCCAAGGTTTGCTGTCCAGGATGCCGTCGTTATTGGTGTCGAGGTCTTTGCCGGTAGAGCCGGAGAAATTGGTGACCAGCATAAAGGTGATGGAGCCATTCTCGACGGAACCGCCTTCCAAATTGGCGATGGTGGTGTTGGGATTTACTTCACCGCCCCACGGATGGCTGGTTTCATAATTTCGGCCCAACAATAACAAACCGTTGGAACCGGTTGTGATGGAACCAAGATTCTGGGCATTGTCGACCGTGCCGGCAGAAGTGCTATCCCCATCAATCTCCAGCAACCAAACATCGGTCAGGTCGGTTGCCCCTTCCGGAGTTCGGATTTCGATATATTCACGGGCATCATCGGAAGAAGGGGGATTGACATAGATCTCATTTAGAACCACATCCGGGCCGGTCAACTCACCGAACTGATAATCAGCAACGATGGGCAAGTGATCGCTGGCATCTTCGAGCGATTCCAGGATTTCCATTTTGGCCCCATCCCCGGTTGAGATCGGTTGTCCAAGAGTATGGCTGCCTTTGTTGGCAAAGACTTGGAAGGAATTATCGATGTAGTCCAAGCCGGCTCCGTCGAATAACTCGTCGGTGGCCATGGTAATATCAAAACGCTTCTTCATGGATTCGGTGGCATGGGAATGGACATCAATGAATTGTGGATTGTTAGCCCAATCCCCGGGTCGGTTGGCGAGATCCTGAGCCGAGCCATTGCCGGCAGCCACCATGTTGTCCCAAGCCGGTTCATCGCTGGTATTCATGTTAAAATCGCCGGAGTAGATGATGTTTACTCCGTTGCCCAGTGAATCGGCATCGGCTCGGATGATTCCGGCTTCAATTCCCCGCTCTTTTTCCTCCGCACTACCGTCCCCGGACTTGAGATGCACGGAGTACATGTAAAAGTCTTCACTGCCCGTTGTTCCAACCGGGCGGAATCTTGCCCGCAGCACATTATGCAACGTGTCTGATAATTCATGAGGTTTGCCAATTAATTCCACCGTGGATTCGTCGTAGACAAAACCGGTCTTGTCATTTCCCGGATCGGAACTGGAAACGATCACCTGGTAAGAAGCACCGGGATAGAGGCCGTTGAAAATATCCCGCAAGAGGATCGAGGATCCAGTGTCACTTTCGCTGATTGATAACACGTCCAGACGCTTGGCATTGCCCAAGATGTCCTGTTCCCCGATGGCCTGAACGACATTGGTAAAATCCTTGATGTCGTCGGCATTATTATTGGGGCCATTGGCATTGTTCCACGAGCCGATTCGCAAAACGGCTGGTGCAAAACGATCTTCCAATAATTCCAACATAGGAATTGATCGTTTGTGAATAGACTTCAACCACCGGTTCATATTCCCCTCCTTTAGGGTACCTCCACACACGAAAAACGAGCGGGCGCGAACGGTCGGCGCACTCTTTAAAAATGGATTTTCTCCACATTCAAAGAACATGGAAACCAATCGGAAATTGGTTTGTTGATTTGCGTGGTTGTAAAAGCGCAGAACTCCCTGGTTGAATCCCAGAAAGCGTGGTAAGGGGAAGGGATCTTCTGGGCGCTTCCAATTTGCCAATTCCTTTTAGGCAAATCGTAACGCTGATAATTTACACTTGGGAATTATTCTTACAAGTAAAAATTTGATGAAGAGATCTTAACCTTCCTTGAAGAAAGGGATAAAGCTGATTGGCCGGTGATTTTTCTGTGCACGATCCGCACAGTCCGCTGGTAAAAAAACGCACATTCCTCATTACAGTCCGCTGGTGAAAAAACGCACATTCCTCATTTCGTTTTTTCTTCAACGCACTCCCATTTACCTTTGGCATTTTTTACTTTGCCATCCAGCACTACCAAATCGGAAGATTCTTCTTGCACTTCCACTTGGATGGAGGAGCCACCAATGGTAATGATATCGCCGCTCCGGAGGAAAGTTGGGATTACCTTTTCTCCTTCATTGACGGGCTTTTTGTTTAGTCTTTTACCATTAATGAAGGTGCCGTTTAAACTTCCCAAGTCTTTTATGCCGATATAAGGTGGATCAATTTCCAGCAAACAATGGTGTCGCGAGGTCAGGCGATCATGCCGGTCCCCAGCCAAATGCACCAAGCAATCCTTGGCTCTCCCGGCATAGCAGCGGAGATAATCATGGAAGATGTACTTACGATTTTTGTGGGGACCAGTGATAACCTTTAAAGAGATTTGGCTGCTCATATTGCTACTCCCGCTTCAATGTTGTTTTGAAAGAAAGAGAGCAATTAGCATGCCATTAATTCGCGCTGGATTTCGCACCGGGGGGCATTTTTCGCTGCAAATATCCAGTCAACAAACTAAACAAGTGCCGCCGGGTATTTTTTCCTTCCCGGATGCTATGGGTACGGTTGGGATAAGCCATCATGGTGAACTGCTTATTCGCCGCAATCAACACATCGATAAGCTTCTCGGTATTCGCATAGTGGACATTATCATCGGCCGTGCCGTGAACCAGCAATAGGTTCCCTTTGAGTTGGTGGGCATAGGTGATGGGAGATCCTTTGCGGTAACCTTCCACATTATCCCGAGGTAATCCCATATAGCGTTCTTCGTAGATGGTGTCGTAAAACCGTTCATTGCTCACCGGGGCAACGGACATTGCCGTGTGGTAGAGTTCGGGGTAGCGGAAAATGGCATGTAGGCTCATGGAGCCGCCGCCGCTCCAACCCCAAATGGCCACTCGTTCTGAATCAATAAAAGACCATTTCTTTTGGACAGCTTTCAGAGCCGCCGCTTGATCCTGTGGTGCAATAATTCCCAGTTGCCGATAGATTATCTTCCGCCAGGCTCTTCCGCGCGGCGCAGGTGTGCCACGATTATCCACGCTCATAATGAGATAGCCTTTTTGGGCTAACATTAAGTGCCACAAGTAACGCGTGCTGGACCAGCGATCCAAAACCGTTTGGCCGGCGGGTTCCCCATAGACATAAATGAGCAGCGGATATTTCTTGCCGGAATCAAATTCCGGCGGCTTCATCAACCAGCCGTCCAATAGGACATCGTTGCCGATGTCCACCTTGAAGAATTCGGTGGGGTTGCGTTTGAGGGCTTCTACTTTCTCCGATACTTTTTTGTTGTCCATCAAGGTACGGATGACTTTGTGTTCTGGAAGCTGGACTAAGTCGATCACTGTGGGAGTATCGAAATTGGAAAAGGAATGAATCGCCCATTTGCCATTGGGGGAGATGTTATAAGAATGGGTCCCCTTTTGTTTCGCGGGACTTATTAATTGGGCCTTTCCGCCTTTAAAGGAAGCCTTGTACAAATACCGTTGGGTGGCATTATCCGGGGAAGCATAGAAATAACAACAACTATGCTTTTCATCTACTTTCACAAGGTCTATTACATCATAATTTCCCGGAGTTATTAGTTTGGCTTTTCCCGTAGCGGTTGAGATAATATATAAGTGATTCCAACCATCTCGTTCACTAAGCCACGTAAATTTTTCTCCTCCGTCAATCCAATGTAATGCGTCATGAGCATCGACCCAGGCTTTATCCGTTTCTTTGAATATAACTTTGGCTTTTCCGTTTGCTTTCCACACCGTATTGGTATTTTGCAATCGGTTGAATTGTTGAATGATTAGCTCGTTCGAATCACCGATCCAATCCATTCGGGCAATGTAGTTGTTCCGTGGGTCGCCGGGGATATCGACCTTTTGAGCTCGGGAATTTTCCTTCGCCGGAACAATCCAAATACTACAAGCGGAGTTTTTCGTGCCAACCTTGGGGTAATTGAACTTCCGTAGTCTTTGATAAAGGCCGCTTATATTGTCCACCATGTAGTACTTGCCGACACCCTCCGTATCTAATTGCCAGTAGGCTATATATTGACTGTCGGGACTCCAACGATATCCCCGATGCAGGCCGAATTCTTCCTCGTAAACCCAATCAAAGACGCCATTAATAATATTTGGTTTTGCATAAGTTAATTGGTCGGTAGTTCCGGAAGCTATGTCTTGCACATAGATATTTTTTTCATGGACATAAGCTACTTTTTTGCTGTTGGGGGAAAAGGTCGCATACATCAGGGAGGAAGCAGGTGCATCGCCCCCGACCTTCTTGAGTTCCTGGCTGGTGATATCATAAACCCAATAATCCCCACGCGAATTTAGCCGCCAGACTCTGCGGGAATTGGTGTAGATCAATATCAAAGCTTCGTTGTCGGAAAAACTATAATTCTCAATTCGTAATGGTGATTTTTGTCCATAAGGAACCAGATTTTCCGCAGAAACAAGGATTTCTGAATCTCCAGTTTCCGGATTATGGAGAACAATGTCTTGGTAGCCACGAACGGCTTTGGAGGATTCTGTGGTGGTATAACGATTCCCGGACTTTAACCATTGAATCGGCCCATAGGACTTGGCACTGAATTCTTTCGCTGCGAAAATCCGATCAATTGTCAGTAGGGACGTGTCCTTTTTTTCTCCTGCCAGGACCCGATCCGATCTTTCGGAAAAACCAGTAAACAAAAAGACGATGAACAAGAGCCAAAGATAGCGGGACCGATACGTCATTAGCGAGATCTCCTATGACAGCAATGTGTCATTCCGGGAATGTCCACGAAGGATAAAACAGCATTTTACTGCTTTTTGGGAGGAGAAGCCAGCGAGAGACTGTTCTTGCTAACTGCCAAGTGTCTTCCTTCAGAAATACGTTAATAAAAACATTTGGATTTGATCCTCACAAACATGCTTTCGGGCAATTTTCACCAGGGTTATCGGTCATCCATTGACTGGCCCATGGATTGCTCGGTTGGAATAAAAAAACCGCACAGCCCGATTGAATCCGGCATGTGCGGCTATTGGTGTGGAGGGTTTTTCTAGTCGACAACGGCAAGAATATCATCCTCGGTCATGATTAAGTATTCTTCGCCCTCGATGGTAACTTCATTCCCGGCGTAGGAAGTGAACAAGACGCGGTCCCCGTCTTTCACCTGGAATGGAGCCCGCTGGCCATTTTCCAATAACTTGCCATCCCCAACACTCAGGACTTTCCCTTGTTTGGGCTTTTCTCGTGCTGTGTCCGGCAACACAATACCACCCGCTGTTTTCTCTTCGGCTTCCAAACGTTTGACCACGATTTTGTCATTAACAGGTACAATTGGCATTTGCAATTACTCCATTAGGGGAACAAAAACTTTATTCGTTTGCTGAATCGTTCTCTTTGTTTTTTGAGCCGTAAACCCGGATGAGAGCTCTCACAACGGTGTAAACCACCACATTCTTACTAACGGGTTTGGGAATCACACTGTAAACCTGAGCCC
>CAZPPD010000228.1:0-7987 GCA_964588185.1 uncultured Alcaligenaceae bacterium
TTCTCCCCCGGTTCGACCCTGCGATCGAACATTCCACCCCGGCCAAACCCCACCATTTTGCCCTTGCTGTTGAGCAGGACATAGTTGAGGTGAACGCCTGCCTTTTTGGTGGGTTTAAACTCCCATGGGCGACTGCCGATATTCTTGAGCTTTACTTGAATAGAAAACGATTGATTCGCTCGAATTGGTTCTTTGGTGAAAATACATTCCTCGATCCGGCACAGGCAATGACCGCTACGATATTCATTAAGAACCCAGTGCCGAAATCGCTGCGGGGAATGGCCGAAGGAGTTTTTCGCCAACCATTCCTCGTAGATCTCAAAGAAACTTGCCATGTGAGCCGTCCGGCCAATGGCAATATGGCCATACCGGTAGGACAAATATCCCCGGCCTTCGTCATAGCTAACGTCTTCTTGTAACAGTTTTATGATTGCCGAAACCAGCCCGGTCCGGTCCGATCCCCGGCGGCAATGCACCAGCACGGGGTATTCCGCCTGATCCAACACATCCATCAGCCTTTTGATCTCGGTCACCGAAGGTAAGCGGCCGGCGGATAAATTAATATCTTCCTGATTCAAATCCAAGTCGTAACTGGCCTGCGCTTCTTCTTCGTACCAGGGCATGCATGGGGCACAGCCCCGCAGGTTGATTATGGTTTTGATTCCATACTGATTGGCGTAATGGCGGAGCGATTCCCGGGTCGGTTGGGCACAGCGGTAAACTTTTCCCGGAACCAAAATGTGAAAATTAGAACCTAATAAGACCCGGCAGACTTCGTAACCAAATCCCAATCCCACAAGTAAGACCAAAAGAAAAACCGACCACTTGATGCGTTTTCCAAGGAATTGGGGTTTCTCATCGGTATTGAGGTTAGCCAAGATTTCCACTCCGTTGCAGGTGGCAAGCATGAGAATCTGCTTAAGTTAATGATTCGCTCGCAGGAAATTCCGTTCGCGGGGGCATGATGCCAAATGTGAGTCCCTATGGCTAGGCCGATTTACCTTGAAATAAGACTTGTTAAACGAGGAAAGATGTATCGATTGTTCGAGCAAAAATACTTATTCCATTTCTAGCGATCTTCCCGGAAGCTGGTTTTTCTTACCCGACATTGCCGAATCAATATTCCAGGGACATTTGGAAATTCAGGAAGAACCTGCAAAACAGGTTTTTTGCTAAAAGCAGACGAGGTTGCGATGCTTCGAACTATAGCCGCGTTAACGATAGTTGTTGTCGCTTGGTTTTCTTCCGGGGTTGCCCACGCGGATCATTTCTGCTCCTGTAGAGGTGCCTCCCAAAGCCATTGTGTACAGGCCCCTACGGATTGCAGTTCCTGCCGGTCCAATATCACCTGCCAAAAATTTCTGGATTGGCTGTTCTTCCATCCGCCGAGATGGCATTGCCATTGCTCGGGACACCAATGCGCGGCCCCACGGCCCAAACTCTATGAGTTCTTTCTCTACTACCCCTACTACGCCGGCTGCGCTAGCCGACCGGGCTATGGCCGCTATGACGTATCAAATTGTGGACATTGTCGTTAGAACCAGTGAGTCCCACTGAATGGTGAGTTTGTATGCCACTTGTGAAGCATGCTCTCCTAGATTCTCAGAATACTAAGCTTCAGGCAATAACGCTTAAGATTCCGATATGGCGAGAGTGGCTGCCAAAATATCCTGAGGATTTGCAAAATCTCGGGGGCACACCCGAACCAGTTGGTTCCCGAATATTCTTTGGGAACCAACTCTGATTACTTCACCTTCATTCCCAGGGTTTTCACCAAAAACGCCCATTCATCGGCCACTTCCTCGATGATCTGGGAGGTAGGCCGCCCCGCCCCATGACCGGCCCGCGTTTCAATGCGGGCCAACACCGGTGCCGGTCCTCCCTGGCAGTGCTGTAACATGGCTATGAATTTGAAGCTGTGGCTGGGAACCACCCGGTCGTCCGTATCGGCGGTGGTGACAAGCGTCGCCGGATATTTGACCCCTTTCTTCAGATTGTGATACGGCGAATAAGAATACAGCACCTGGAACTCTTCGGGATTGTCGGGAGACCCATAATCATCCACCCAATACCGCCCTGCCGTGAACTTGTGGAAGCGAAGCATATCCATCACCCCAACGCCCGGCAGGCAAGCCCCAAATAAATCCGGACGCTTGCACATCACCGCTCCGACCAGCAGTCCGCCATTGCTTCGCCCCTGAATGGCCAGTTTCTTCTTCGAGGTATAGTTGTTGTCGATGAGCCATTCCCCCGCTGCAATAAAGTCTTCGTAAGCTTTGGGCCGGTTCAGTTTAACCGCCGCCTGATGCCACTCTTTGCCGTATTCACCGCCGCCCCGGATGTTGGCCAGGGCATAGATTCCCCCCATCTCCATCCAAGCAACCTTGGACAAGGAGAATCGCGGCGTCAGCGGGTTATTAAAGCCGCCATAGCCATACAAGAGCGTGGCCGTTTTGCCGGTTAATTTCAGCCCTTTTTTGTGGGTGATGAACATGGGCACCTTGGTGCCGTCTTTGCTTTGATAGAAGATCTGTTTGGTGACAAAGTCATCCGGATCAAATTTCACCTTGGGTTGCCGCAATAGTTCGCTCGTCCCGGTCACCGGGTTATAACGGTAGATGCTGGGCGGCGTGGCAAAGCTTTGGAAGGAATAAAACGTCTCCGTGTCGGTCCGGCTGCCGCCAAACCCCGATGCCGTCCCAATCCCCGGAAGCGGCACCTCGCGTACAAATTCCCCATCCAAAGTGAAAGTCTTTACGACCGTCCGGGCATCCTTCATGTATTCCACGATCAATAGGTTTGCCACAACGTTGGCATCGCTAAGCGTATCTTTCGTTTCCGGAATAACCGTCTCCCAATGCTTCGGTTCCGGTTTACGGGTATCGATGGCGATAATCTTCCCAAACGGAGCCTTTCGGTCGGTGGCAAAAAAGAATACCGGTCCGTCGTTCCCAACAAGTTCGTACTTGTTTTCAAAGTTGTCTACCAAATCCACCGGAGCCGCCAGCGGTTCTTGCAGGTCCCGGAAAGTCACCCGATATTTGGCATCCGTTCCTTTCCAAGTAATGATAACCAGGTAGCGACCGTCATCCGTCACGGTGGTTTCAAAACCCCACTCCGGATGTTCGGGCTGAGAATAAACCAAAATATCGTCACTTTGCGATGTGCCCAATCGATGGTAGTAGACCTTGGGATTAAAAACCAATCCCTGGAATTTTTTGCCTTCCTTGGGTTCCGGGTACCGGCTGTAGAAAAACCCTTTGCTGTCACGTGTCCAGGAGACTCCGCTAAACTTCACCCATTGCAAATCGTCGGTTAAGGTCTGTTTGGTTTCCACATTAAGCACATGCCAAGACTGCCAATCCGAACCCGCTTCGGATTTTCCAAATGTCAGGTAGCGCCCATCCGGGCTGACATAAACCCCGGTCAAGGAAACCGTCCCATCCTTGGACCACTTATTGGGATCTATCAATTCCTGCGGCTTGCTCTGCAAAGAATCTTGCACATACAACACACTTTGATTTTGCAGCCCATCATTCTTTGTTAAGAAATACAGCCCGCCCTTTTTGAACGGCACGGAATAACGCTCATAATTCCAAAGTTCGGTCAGCCGCTTGTTGATGCTTTCCCGTTCCGGAATACTCTTCAGAAATGCGTTGGTGACTTTATTCTGCGCATCCACCCATTTCCGCACCTCTGCCGATTCCCGAACATCGGCTTCCAGCCACCGGTACGGATCTTCCACTTTTACCCCATGCAAAATGTCAACCTGATCGACCCGTTTGGTTTTTGGATATTTCAAAATCCTCTCCCCGGCAAAAGAGAAGGAACCGCATAAAACTAAAACAAGAGTGATTAAGACCGTACGAAAAATTGGCATGACGTTCCTCTCGGGTATGCACCACACGAAATACATCTGATTTTATATTATGGAAGGGATCGGCTTGATGTTATGTGTGGGAAAAGAGGGCGGGAACTTTTTGCCGGAACGGACCAATCGATGCTTCGCGTTAAATGTGCCCGTCCTCTTTTCCGGTGAAAATCACGAAAGTAAAACCTTCTCCCAAGCTCCACGGGTTGCTTCCTTGATTGCCTCTGTCATGGTAGGATGCGCGTGGCAGGTTCGCGCGATGTCCTCCGCGCAGCCGCCAAATTCCATGGCGACGACTGCCTCGCCAATCAACTCGGAGGCCCGCGCTCCAAGAATATGAACGCCCAAAATCTTGTCGGTGTCGGTTTCGGTGAGGACTTTTACCAACCCATCGGTTTCATCCAAACAGCGGGCCCGGGCGTTGGCTTGGAAGGAAAACTTACAAGCGCGGTAGTCCTTGCCGCTTTCCTTGACCAGCCGTTCCGTTAGCCCGACGCCGGCCAATTCCGGATGCGTGTAAATAACGCTGGGAATCGTGTGGTAATTAACGGATGAGTCCCGGCCCGCCATGATCTCGGCGACGGCAACGCCTTCCTCCGAAGCCTTGTGAGCCAACATGGGGCCGGCAATTATATCCCCAACGGCATAAATTCCTTCGACGCTGGTTTGGAAATTTTGGTCCACCTGGACTCGGCCGCTCTGCTCGTCCACGACCACCCCCGCGGCCTCAAGGTCCAAGCCTTTGGTGTAAGGCCTTCTTCCTGCGGCTACCAGCACTTTATCGCCCTGAAAGATTACCCCTTCGCCATCGGCTTGGGCATTCACAACCACTTGGCCGCCCTGGGTCGAAGCCCCGGTAACCTTGGTTTCCAAATGAAAGCGCAGCCCTTGTCTGGTGAGGAGACGTTGCAAGTTGGAAGCCAACTCGCGTTCGCTATTGGGGAGAATAAACGGCAGAAACTCCAGGATGGAAACTTTGGCTCCCAAACGAGACCAAACAGATCCCAATTCCAAGCCAATATAACCCCCGCCAACCACAATCAGATGCGAGGGAACCTTTTCAAAAGACATAGCCTCTGTGGAGCTGACGATGTAGGTCCCATCATAAGGCAAAGCCGGCATCGGCACATTTTCACTTCCCGTGGCCAAGAGGATCTTTTTGGCCTGCAATTCCTGTTGCCCGCCTTGGCCTTTCACCGCCACTTTTCCATTTCCGGCCAGCCTTGCAGTGCCGGTGACCGGGGTGATTTTATTCTTCCGGAAAAGGTAGGCGATGCCGTCGGTGAGTGTTTTAACCACCTCGTCCTTGCGGGTGATCATCTTCTCCAGATCCAGGTCCAGGGATTCAAATACAATTCCATGGCGGTCAAAGCGATTTTTCGCCAGGTAATACAAATCACTGGAATCGAGTAGCGATTTGCTGGGAATACAGCCGATGTTCAGACAAGTGCCCCCCAAGGTAGCGCGCTTATCCACACAAGCGACCTTCATGCCTAACTGCGAGGCACGGATCGCCGCCACATATCCACCGGGACCTGCGCCAATCACGACCAGATCATAATGGTCCGCCATAGATTTTTCCTTCAGCAGAATGCGAACAGAATTCAGAAAATCAGAAGGTGGACAGCCACCACCATTTTACTTTTTGTCCAAGACCTTGATGGGAAACTCCCGCGACGGGATATGATTCTCTTCCATTATACGAGCAATCCGAGCAACAATTTTCGGATTCTCGGCAGCCACGTCATTCGTCTCGCCAATGTCCTTGGCTAAATTGTAAAGGTAAATCCTGGTTTGGCCTCGGCGTAGATTTTTGCGAATTCCCTTCCAGTCTCCCAAGCGTACGGCTTGTTGACCGCCATATCCTTGAAACTCCCAGAATAAAAACTCGTGGCGTTTTTGTTTCCCCTTACCAAAAAGCGTGGGGGCAAAACTAATGCCGTCGATATTCTTGGGGGTTTTGGCTCCGGCAATATCGCACAAGGGCGGCAGGACATCATAGAAGATACTGGGCAAATCAGTCTTCTGTCCCGGACGAATTCTTCCTTTCCAGCGGACAATCATGGGAACGCGGACTCCCCCCTCGTGGAGGCTGCCTTTGTAGCCCCGCAAAGGTCCGCAGGAATTGAAGAACACCGAATCGGAACCCCCCAAGCGGTTTTAAGACGCCCCAATGTCGCTGGTGAAGAAAATGATGGTGTTCTCATCCAATTCAAGTTGGTCCAACAAATCCAAGATTCTCCCCACACTGCGGTCCATCCGGGTAACCATGGCGGCATAAGCAGCACGCGGATGGGGGTGAGGCAAATACCCTTTGCCTCCTTTGTAGGGTGGATCCTCCCATTTGCCTTTGTATTCCGCCAAAGAATCTTCGGGCACCTGCAATGCCAAATGGGGGATGGTAAATGGAACGTATAAGAAAAAAGGCTGGCCTTTATTCTGGCGAATGAATTTTAGAGCGTCTTTTTCCAGTAAATCATGAGAATATTGCTTCCCGGTTCGCCCCCGGTCATTGCCTTCGAGATTGACCTTCTTGTTATCGTTCCACAGGTAGCGCGGATAAAAATTGTGAGCGTGACGCTGGCAGTTATAGCCGAAGAAATGGTCAAAGCCCTGGTTTAGCGGACCTCCGGAAGATCCCATTGGTCCCAGCCCCCACTTGCCGACACAACCGGTGGCATAGCCCACTCCTTTGAGGAGCTCGGCAATAGTTACCAGATTATCCGGAATCGGCAACTGGCCTTCGGGGCGAACTTCACGGTTGCTGCGGATAAACGCATGGCCGCCATGCATGCCGGTCATTAACACGCACCGGGAGGGAGCACAAACGGCACTGCCGGCATAATGCTGGGTAAAGCGGATTCCCTCAGACGCCATCTTGTCCAAGCAAGGAGTGCGGATTTTCTTTTGCCCATAGCAACCCAATTCCGCCCAGCCCAGATCATCCGCCATGATGAAAATAATATTCGGGCGGCGTTCGTCTGCATGAAGATTGGCGGCAAAGAAAAGAAAGATCAGAAATAAGTAGCGTTTTCGGAATAAAGACCGGATCATTGGTTGCTCCATTAAACATTCGGGAATCCAGAGTTTCATTGTTTCCTTTTTTGATGGAGAATTCCAGATTTTCCTGGTAGGGATTCTGTTAAATAAGTTTTGGTCCCGGTTACAAACGGAGGAGGAGTTGGAGATGAAGTACATTTGCTTGAGACTGACAATTGCAGCAGTTGTTGCGGTTTCTTTGGTGGCGCCTGCGCAGGCGTTAATAAGGAGAGGGAACACGTGGCCGATCAATCTCGGTATCACCGGCGCCCGCGGTGATTTGAAGCCGGATGCTCCCAAGACGATTGTCGTCGTCGAGATCCTGAAAAACAGCCCCGCCTTTGGCAAGCTGAAATTGGGCGACAAAATCATCGGGGTCAACGGCAAAGCCTTTTCTACGCCGCATAAATTCGGATATGGAATGAAAAAGTTCGGTTATGAAGGCCCCCTAATGGACTTCGGCAATGCTCTGGAAGCCAGTCAAGGGACCAAGCTGAATGGAAAGTTCACCCTAACGGTGATGCGCAGCGACGAAAAGAAAACGATCGAGTTGAAGCTGCCCACTAAATATGGCCAATTCAGCAAGACGTTTCCTTTCAACTGTGCGAAGACGGATAAGATCCTCCAAGAACTCAACACTTTCTTGATCAAACGCCAGAACGACGACGGTTCCTGGCACCGCCGGCCGCACTATAACATGTTTGCCTCCTTGGCATTGTTGGCAAGCGGCGACAAAAAATATCTCCCTGCCGTCAAGCGGGCCATGAAATACATGGCGGAAAGAACCAACAATAAAATCGATTATGGCGGCTACGATTGCTGGAAGAATGGTTTGTATGGGGTTGCCCTTGCCGAATATTACTTGGCGACGAAAGAAAAGTGGGTCTTGAAGGAATTGGAGGAGATTAACGAGTGGCTGGTGAAAGCTCAGTTCTCCAAAAACTACCGCAGAAACCGGGGCATTGGCGGGTGGGGCCATCGCCCCACTAATCGTCCCGGCGGCAACGGCTATGGACCCATTTGAATGATAACCGGACACGCCCAAGCGGCATGGTCTATGATCGCCCAATGCGGGAT
>CAZPPD010000229.1:0-7965 GCA_964588185.1 uncultured Alcaligenaceae bacterium
TTACCGGGCATATTTGTTGGGTCGGCAGTTCTTTTGATTTGCTCGCAAACAAAGAGAGGGAAAAACCGGAACCATTCCATGAGTTTGGATTCAGTAATCCCTTTCGCCTGTTGATTCCCAAGAGTATGATTGGTGCCACAGACGGATTACTGAGCCGGCGAAATTAAACTCTGAGAGAAGATTTGGAGTTCTTATGTCCATGGTGTTGACCTGTCCCACCTGTGGAAAACAAGCCAGCGCACCGGAAAATCTTGCCGGCCAAATAGTGGCTTGTCCTCACTGCCAAGCCAAGATCCGCGTCCCTGGGGGCGACCAACCTGAAACTCCTTCTGATCAAGGCCAAACCACTTATCCAACTTATTCCTCTATTCCGCCCCCGCAATATCCCGGGCAATCACAACCCCCTTACACACCACCTCCGGCATCCGCCTACCAAGGCAACTACTCCAACTGGAAGAATTGTGTCCAATGTGGAGACCGAATATTGGACTACATGGAGTTCTGCCCTTTATGCGGAATTCGTCAACCATCCGGCTCCATTGCTAGCAGTGACGCCGCTTCCAAGAAGGTGACTGCAGCGGTGTGCGCTTTCCTCTTCGGCGGGTTGGGAGTCCACAAGTTTGTCCTGGGTTATAACAATGCCGGACTGATCATGATGCTGGTATCCGTTTTTACTTGTTGCATCGGCGGGATGGTGATGGGACCCATTGCCATCGCTGAAGGAATCATCTACTTAACCAAATCGGATGAGGAATTCGAGGAGACCTACATCCGCAACCAAAAAGAATGGTTTTGATTCAGTGAACGGGGCGAGCTAAAAAAATATTAACCTGACGCATTAACAAGGGACGTCATTCGCTAAGGCATCGGGTAAATTGGTTTCCGTCCTTCCGTTATCGAGCCAACCCACCGTAACTAAATTTCTTTCAGACGTCTCTTCTTTTCTTTTTCCAACATTTCCTTACTGGGCGGTTCTACAAAGATGAGGTTCTCTTCGTGAATCGGACCACCGCCGGGAAAACCGGTCCATTTTCCTATTAAGTGCGGTCCCTTTTCGCCTTTCTCGATCTGATACAAAAGGGTTCCGGCAGAAAGCTGGCCGTTCTTGACACTGGCCCAGGTGGCTCCCATCTGTTTTCCCTGCTGGATTCCAACTCCAAAGAAGCTATCTTGGCCCACTCGCCATTCGATGTGGTAGGTATCTTTGCGTTTCAGGATAATGGCCGTCCCAAGATAGGCCTTCGACTGGCCTTGGATTTTCATTTTGCCTTTGACCAGGTAAATTCCCTGCAGAGATTTCGCTTTGCCGCCAGGAGCTTTCTCTTCCTGGGAAGCGGTCTTGTCTTGACTTAGAGAAGCGATGGGTAGAAGCAAACCGAAAACGAAAGGGATAATCCTTACCACGGAAAAACTCATGGGAGTCTCCTTTAAAGTGAGAAGTGCAAAACCTACCATTTGTACCAATCAAGGCAAAAGGATGGGAAGGGAAATTGCAAACAGGGAAATGGCAAAGGGAAGGCGGTGAGTGGGTTACTTTTCGCTGGCAGGAACAAATCCCCAAGATTTCGCTCGCTCGGGGAACCAGGCATTTCGAGTGTTGATGATGGCGTGTTTAAATGCTTCGGGGTCCATAACGCCGTAAAGTTTCATGGCCTCTTTTTCTTCAGACATGATTATTAATGTGGCGGTGCGATAAAAATCGCTATTGGCATCCGTGACAACTTTGACCTCGTCAATTTTATCCAAAGAGATTTCCTGGATCGGGGTTACCGCCCAACCGGCTCCAATATATAGCCGGCGATTGGTTAGAACATAGCGCCTACCAATAAAAGGCAGCACCTTGCCAAAAAAGAAAGGTGCCATCAACAACCAAGCCACAGGAGCCAAGATAACAGTCCTGGACAGCTGGCGGCCAATCGTAGCAATCAGCGAGACCCCCATCAAAGCGGGCCACTTCACTCGAACGATCGCTTCGTGCAGTTGCGGAGGGATCAAACCGGTCACCGCCTGTTGTCGGACATCGGGCATCGTAGGATTTTCCTCAAAATATCTCTTTAGAGCTAAAAGAATATGGAAGAAAATAAAATCGCCAAGTGGTGGTCCTGATACCAATTACTCCTTGGCGATCCGCAATATTACTTTCTTACTGCGGCCCGGGACTTCGGCCTGGGCAACTGCCTCTCTGATTTGGTCCATAGGAAATTCCTGAGCCTCAGTCTTGATGATTCCCTGTTTCAACAAACCGGTAATCCGGTTAAACAGACCGAGCATGGTTAATACACTCTGTTCTCTTGCCCAAGCCGACAGCCAAAAGCCTTCTACCGATTTCTGCCCGACCATCAAATCCCGAGGGCTGAAAACTATCGGTTCATCAGAGAGCGTTCCATAAACCAACACGCGACCCCCCGATGCCAGTGCCTTGATTGCCCCGACGGTGGTTTCCCCACCCACCGCATCAATCGCAAAGGGCACTCCCTTCCCATCGGTGATGTTGCCAACTTCTTCTTCGATCGATTGATCTTGGGTTGAAATCGCGGTCAGACCGGATGCCCGCATCTCTTCGGCTTGTTCCGTGCGGCGGACCACATTGATGACCCGGAAACCGTAGTGCTCTCCAAGCTTCCGAACCATCTCCCCCAGGGCACTTCCGGCTGCGGTTTGCAGCAGCCATTCCCCCGCCGGAATCTTCAGGACTTTGCGGATCATGACATAAGCGGTGGCAGGGTTCACAAAGAAAGTTGCTGCTTGCTCGTCCGGAAGATCGCCCACCGGAACCACATGGCGGGCAGAAACCACCACATATTCCTGCCAGTTGCTCCCCCCAAGCACGGCAACTCTTTTCCCCGGCTTTATTCCCCGGACAAACTTCAGCAAACCCGGCCCGGTCTTATCAATTACTCCCACGCCCTCGAATCCGGGTGTTGCCGGCAACTCCGGTTTTGTCCCATACTTACCCCGGGTGAAAAGAAGATCCGAAGGGTTAACCGGACTGGCCAACATGCGGACGCGAACCTCATTGCGACCGGGTTCCGGGGTTGGGACATCCTGGACTTGCAAGACTTCGGCCGGTTCACCACAATTCTCAAACACAACTGCTTTCACGATGTAGTTCCTTCACCTTGTCGAATTAAGTTTCTTCCATGAAATGGTTGTATAGAGAATTCTCTTGTTTTGCGATGATCCTGGAGATCATAAGTTAAAAACTCGCTTCCCATATCGTTCAGGATTTGCAAAACTACCATTTCAAATCTTGAGCTTAGTTTATCCCTTAGGACATCGATTCCTTACAACTTTATGAGAACCAAATGGGCGAACAATATATTTTCACGATTGAACGGCTTCACAAAGCTTACGGCAAGAAAGAAGTCCTCAAGAATATCTGGCTGGCTTTCTATCCCGGGGCGAAAATCGGAGTGATTGGTAGCAATGGCGCGGGAAAAAGTTCCCTGTTGCGAATTATGGCTCTACAAGACAAGGATTTCATGGGAACCGCACGGCCGGCAGACAAAATATCGATCGGGTTTGTTCCCCAAGAACCGACTTTAAATGACTCCACCGATGTTCGGGGCAACATCGAGGAAGCCGTTGCCGATATTCGGGCCTTGCTTAACAGACAAGAAGAACTCGGCAATAAGCTCGCCGAAGATCTGGACGAAGAAACCAGCCAGAAAGTTCTCGACGAATTGGGGGAAGTGTCGGACAAAATCGACGCGGCAGATGCCTGGGACTTGGATCGGCATCTGGAAATTGCCATGGATGCCATGCGGTTGCCACCTGGAGATGCGGACGTCATGAGACTTTCCGGCGGTGAACGCCGCCGTGTGGCCCTGTGCTAGGTCCTACTGCAAAAACCGGATCTATTACTTCTGGACGAACCTACGAATCACTTGGATGCCGAATCGGTTGCCTGGTTGGAACGGCATCTTCAGGAATATCCGGGGACCGTGGTTTCGGTTACGCACGATCGCTACTTCCTCGACAATGTTGCCGGTTGGATATTGGAATTGGACCGGGGAGAGGGAATCCCCTGGAAAGGCAACTACTCTTCGTGGTTGGATCAAAAACGATCGCGGTTGGAAAAAGAAGAGAAACAAGAATCCGCTCGCCGCAAAGCTTTGGCCCGAGAACTGGAATGGGCCAAAATGGCACCCCGAGCGCGGGTTGCCAAGAACAAAGCCCGTCTGAAAGCCTACGAGCAGCTTGCCAACCGCGAATATGAGGAGCGGGAAGATGACCTGACCATCCAAATCCCTCCCGGTCCCCCGCTTGGTGACCTCGTGGTCCGTGCCGAACGCGTCCGCAAAGGATTTGGGTAAACATTATTGATGGAGGATTTCAACTTTGATCTTCCCCGAGGTGGGATCGTCGGCATTATCGGACCGAACGGGGCCGGAAAAACGACCCTTTTCCGCATGATAATGGGGCAAGAACAGCCCGACTCCGGCGAATTACGTGTTGGCCCCACCGTAGAACCTGCCTACGTGGATCAATCACGAGATACTTTGAACGGAGACAACACCGTTTTTGAAGAGATCACCGGCGGCCACGATACCTTGATCCTGGGAAAAAGGAAAGTGGCTGCGCGGGGGTACGTTTCCCGCTTTAATTTCAAAGGCCCGGACCAGCAACGCAAAGTGGGCCAACTTTCCGGCGGAGAGCGCAATCGAGTTCACCTGGCCAAGCTACTCCGCAGCGGTGGCAATTTACTACTGCTGGACGAGCCGACCAATGACTTGGATGTGGACACTCTTCGGGCTTTGGAGGAAGCGTTATTGAATTTTGGCGGCTGTGCGGTGGTCATCAGCCACGACCGCTGGTTCTTGGACCGGGTGGCCACCCATATTCTGGCTTTCGAGGGGGATAGCAAAACGGTATGGTGCGAGGGGAACTACCAGGTTTACGAAGAGCAGCGAAGGCAGCGGCTAGGAGAAGAAGCCGATCAACCTCATCGCATCAAATATAAGAAACTTACCCACAGTTAATAAGGTATAAATTCTTAACTCCGCATTTTATCTTTGAGTGTGACTCCGAGCCCGGGAAAAGGGGAACAGAGTGTCGAATGATAATTTTGAGCACGAATTACGCAACGTTACGAAAAATTACATGCAGGGAAAACGAAAAGTCCAGGCACTACGAGGAGTCAGCTTAACGATCGCGTCCGGAGAATTTGTTTCAATAATGGGTCCCAGCGGTTCCGGCAAATCAACTCTTATGCACCTGCTAGGAGCATTGGATAAACCCTCTTCCGGGTCTGTGTTATTCCGGGGGCGAGATCTCCAAGCAATGTCCGATGGGGAGTTGGCGGCACTCCGCCGGACTAAAACCGGTTTCGTTTTTCAATTCTTCAATCTCTTGCCCACGCTTACCGCTGTAGAAAATGTTGCCCTCCCGTTGATCCTGGCCGGAGTTCGCCGCAGCAAAGCGTTGATTCCCGCCAAAGAAGGTTTGCAAAGAGTGGGCTTGGAACAGCGGGGCGCTCACTTCCCGGATGAATTATCCGGCGGCGAAATGCAACGAGTGGCCATTGCCAGAGCCTTGGTGATTAATCCCGAAGCAGTGCTTTGCGACGAACCCACCGGCAACTTGGACACGGCCACCGGGATCGAGATTCTGAAGCTATTACGCAGCTTACCCGAGCCCGGAAAACGCTCGGTTGTCATGGTCACCCATGATTCCCACGCCGCTCGCTATGGAGACCGCATCATTCACCTCCGCGACGGACTGATTGAAAAAGAAGAAACCGTGGAACACGATACTCATCTGGATATGGAAACCTCGGTGAATCCCGCTCTTGATTCCGAAGCCATTCAACGAACCCTTTAAGTGAAAGACTGGCCCTCCATGCTTTCTCTTTACCGGACTCTGAGTTCCCGCTATCTCAGCCGATTTTGGTTTCGGTCTTTATTGATTGTGGCCAGCATTTCCCTGGGTGTCGCCACCCTGGTCGCCACGCAATCCCTCAGCAGGACCATGGACAATGCCGGGGTAAAAGCTACCAACCCGCTGGCTGGACTTGCGGATCTTCTGGTCGGCAACGGGGAAAGTTTTGTGGACCTGGAGTTGGTTAAAGATCTGCGGGAACTCAAGGGGAAAGGGATCAAATCCATCCAACCGAGGATCTTCGGCAAAGTCACCTTGCCGGGGTTTGACAACCTCTCCGCGTTGCTGATAGGTGTGGATGCCAGCATGGACACCGACTCTGGAAACGGGAAAGCTCCCGTAACTGTGGAATTCGACAAAGAAGTATTCGGCATCGATGCCTTTCTGGGTAGCAGCAATAATCTCTTCGGTCCGGCCGCTTTTAAAGGCGGTAGCGGGGCTTTTGTGGGCAAGAATCTTGCCGAGACTATTACTCCTGAACAACCGCTCTTTCGGGTAGTTGCGCAGCCAACCAGGAACGAAAAGGAACGGGATGGCTACAGTTTCACCCGCGTCGGAATCATCGACGCCAAAGGACCCGCAGCAGCTTTGGCGGGAAATACCATCGTGGCTGAGCTGGCTCCGGTAGGGCATATTCTTGGTCTTCCCAAAGGCAAAGCCCATCGCATTGACATTGTGTTGGAACCTGATGCCGATCGGAACGAACTCCAGAAAAAAATAACCGAGCTAGTAAAGGGGCGGGCAGAAGTTACTACTCCGGAAGAAAGCAACCAAATGGTGCAAAATGTCTTTTCCGGAATTCGCACCGGCTTTTCGATGTGCGGCATTGCTGCCTTGGTTATTGGCTTGTTCCTAGTCTACAATGCCTTGGCAGTCAGTGTAACCGAACGCCGCCACGAAATTGGCATTCTCCTTTCCGTGGGAGCAACCAAGCGGCAGGTGCAACTGCTATTTGCCGGGGAAGCGGCATTAATGGGACTTGGAGGAGCTGTGCTTGGTGTTCCGTTAGGGTTGGGCTTAGCTTACATGGGACTGCAACCGGTCCAGGAAGCCATGAGCAAGATCTTTATGGACCTGGATGCCAAGCAAGTAGAATTCTCGACCTCCTTGATCATACTGGCCGGAGTCACCGGAATTACCACCGCGGTGTTAGCCGCCTTGATTCCCGCTATGCAGGCAGCCAATGAAAATCCCGCCGAAGCTGTTCGCCGCATTCCCCCCAAACCTACATTGAGCTACCGGCTGATTCAACTTTCTTCCGCCGGATTGTGCATGGTCTTGGGAACCATTCTAATCCTGTTGCGAAGCTACCTTCCCAGCCGCTTCGGAACTTTCGGAGGATTGGTTCTGGTACTGTTGGGAACTCTAATCGCAACCCCTCAACTCGCCGCTTTCATTTCACGGCTTTTACAACCTTTGGTACGTGCCATTATGGGAATTGAAGGGCGCTTGGCTGCGGATAATGTGGTTCGCTCCCCGGCACGAACCGGATTGGTCATTGCCGCCTTGGCCGCCGGAGTCGCTTTGGTCATGCAAACCGCGGGGATTATCAAAAGCAACCGGCAGGCTCTGCGCGATTGGGTAAGGGAGACAATCGGTGCTGATATCTTTGTTTCCTCCGGAAGTGCAGTAAGTGCCGCTGCCGGCGAACCGATGGCGGAGGATTTGGCTGGAGTGCTTGAAAAGTTAGATCCGGTGAATAAGGCCCTGGCAGTTCGCCACCGCAAGATGCCCTTCAATAAAAAGCAAATTTACATGATTGCCCTGGAAGCCGGGGAAACGTATCGCCTCGATCAAAAACGCAAAAAAGCCAATCCCCTCTACAAGCAAATAGCTGAGCAAAAGAATTCCATCATTGTGTCCGAGAACTTCATCGCCATGCACCGGGTAAAGACCGGGGAGACCATCACCCTTACCAGCCCCGGCGGCCCTATCAAACTGAAGATCATCGGCAAAATGCCGGACTACACCTGGAATCACGGATCCGTCTTTATTGACCGCAAGGAATTCCTGCGCCATTGGAATGACCCCAAGGTAGACATCTTCGATGTTTATTTGCAGGGAGATACTACACCGAAAGAACGC